>CAZBFW010000117.1:0-2838 GCA_964491135.1 uncultured Phycisphaeraceae bacterium
AACGTCGATACGCCAGCCATAACGTCTCGATATCCACGTCACTGGCGAGGCGGCGACTTTGCTCAACCGGATCGGGGATTGTGCCGGCGAGTTCCCGTGGCAAGAGATCCTCTAGCCGCATGCCTGACTCTTCCAGTTGCCGGAGCAGATCCGGAGCAAGTCCACCTTCTCGCGCCCTCTGCCTCGCCAGATGCACCAGGTCCAGTTGGGAGGCGTACGCGTGCGCCGCAT
The DNA here is from genome assembly GCA_964491135.1 of uncultured Phycisphaeraceae bacterium. Lineage (GTDB taxonomy): Bacteria > Planctomycetota > Phycisphaerae > UBA1845 > UBA1845 > JAFGJQ01. The sequence continues at coordinate 232 of CAZBFW010000117.1, forward strand.
ACAAGATGCCGGGATGTGTATTCTGTGCCAGAACCGCCGCCTGTGCGAGGCTCCGCTCGCCGTGCTCCGTTCGGGCCGCTCTTTCCGCCTCCTGAGCACGCGCATACTCGGCTGCGAGGTGCAGAAGCTCGGGGTGCACAGCGTTCGCCATGTCGCTTGCCGCCCGGATGATCGTGTCCGCTGTGTCGCCGTGGGTCTGCCGAATATCTCTCTCCAACTCTGACACGCACAGCCGCATTGCCCGGACTTCCACGTGCATCCGCGTCCCTCCACATGAAGCCCCATGGGACATGCCCGCCGGAGCATCCCATTGTGGATCGTTCCGGCGCTGATGCAACACCGCGGCGGCATTGTCGGGGATACTACGCCATTCGATCCGGAACTCATATCCCCGGGGATCCTCGGAACTCCCGCGATCGTCCCACCCCCCGTCCCCTGGCCGCCGGACCCTCATTCCTGACCCCTGCCCTCCACCCCCACGCAACCATGAGGCCGATCTGCTCGTACAATCTTCCGGCAGGGGTCCGCCAGGGTGCGCCCAGTCCCCCTGCCCCCCAGCGTCCGGAAACCGCGTTGACCCCTGTACCGCCCGCGCGCAAGATGAGGGCAGACGTGAGGAATCCGATGGCCGATTCTCCGTACCGGCCACCCGTCGGGAACCCGTCGGGGGGTCCGGGCGTCCAATCAGGCAGAAGGGCAGGCGTGGAGTCGCCGGCCCGCACGATTCCGTTCGAGGACGCCGCGCTTGTTCGGCAGGTCCAGTCCGGTGACGTTCAGGCGTATGCACAGCTCGTCCTGAAGTACCAGGACAAGGTGCACAACACCTGCTGCCGGCTGTGCGGCAACGTCGAGGACGCGCGCGACGTGACGCAAGATGCGTTCCTCAAGGCGTTTGAGTCCATCAAGTCGTTTCGCGGGGCCAGCAGCTTCTACACGTGGCTGTTCCGCGTCGCCGTGAACCTGGCCATCAGCTACCGGCGACGGGCGGCCCGCGCCCGCCAGGTCAGTGTGGATGGCGATGGCGAAGGGTCATCAGTGACTGCCGGCTTGGCAGACCCGGCCGAGCCGGACCCGGCGATGCAGGTTGCGACCGGCGAAATGTGCGGCCACGTGTCGCGGGCGTTGCGGGAGCTTGACGAGACGTATCGTGCGGCCGTGGTGCTGCGCGATATTGAAGGGTTCGATTATGCGGAGATTGCGGAGATTCTGGACGTGCCAAAGGGGACGGTAAAGTCTCGGATCGCCCGAGGGCGGCTGGCCCTTCGGGACGCACTGCTTCCGTATATGAGCCCTGACGGGTAGTGCCTTGACGAGGTGACGCCCAACATTGCGATGAGCCCTGTGAATCAAGACAACCTGGATGAGCTTCTGTCGGCCTACCTCGACGGCGAGCTGACGGAGACCGAGCGGGCTGAGGTTGACGCCCTGTTGGAGCGGGATGTCTCGGTTCGGCGCCGGCTGGAAGCGTTGAGGGGCACCGTGGAACTCATTTCAGCACTGCCGCGGCGGTCCGCCCCGCCGAGCCTGATGGACGACGTGATGTCGCGGCTGGAGCGGGACGAGCTCCTGGAAGACCTGAACACGTCGCATCCGCGCCGCGGGTGGCAGCGCCCGTGGCTGTCCCTGCTGGCGTCGGCGGCGCTGGTGGCGATCTGCGCGGGTGGAGCATGGTACATCTTTCAGGCTCCCGCAAGGCACGGGGAGCATTCCAGCCCCGCTGTGGCGGTTCACACGTTACCGGCAACGCCGCTCCCGGAGAAAACTGCTTCCGAGGCTCAGTCGCCGATGACCAGGGAGGGTGTCGCAGCCGATCGAACCGCGGCGGAGCCCAGGTCCCTATCCGTGGACGACTTCTCCAAGTCACTGCGTAAGCCGGCGGGAGGGCCGGATGCTGCCGTCGTGGATCGGGGCCGCGCATCCTGGAGCGCGAAGGGCGGTGCGAAGGACGCAGACAAACTGGGAACGGTCGATCGTGAGAGCGCTGAAGCCTTCGATCGAACCGCGAGGAGAGACGAATCCGATAGGGCGGCTGATGCCACGCCTTCCCGGGAGAGGAGAGACGATAGTCTGGCGGCCGAGTCGCGACTGGAATCCATTGGGTACGGCAGTGAAGCAACCACGGCCACGGCCGAGGCGCAGGTGCCGGCCGCGCCCGCCCCATCGGCGGGGACCCCAGACTCCACGTTCGCGGGCGCCGTGGCGGATATGTGGGAGCGGGGCATGTCCGAGTTGCGTCGCATGTCGGACGACACCCGCGCGACGGTTGACCAGAAGCTGGCTGACGGTGCCTCGCCCACGGATGTCGCCCATCATCCGTTCGCCAATGAAAAGGCGCAGGTGCAGGTGGCGTTCGCGACCGAGGCGGCCAGGCAAGCCGCTGCCAGGCGACTTGCGCGGGTGCTTGACGAGCAGGCGGTGCCCGAGGTGCGGCAGACGGCGTTTCTGAATTTCCTGGGACTTGCACCGGCGCTGGGGCGAACTTCGCCATTCTTTATCCTCGGGCAGCCGACGGTGAACTTCACCGATGCACGCGAGCAGCAGATTCTGGTCCGCGTGGCGCCGCAGCACGTGGAAAGGCTCTTCGATGCGGTGCTGGCGTCTGCAGAC
>CAZBFW010000117.1:2848-9221 GCA_964491135.1 uncultured Phycisphaeraceae bacterium
CGAGCCGGATGTGACGGTTCGCGTGGGGTCGGTTGCCGCACGCGGCAGAGCTGCGGGTTTTGATCTGCTGACGCTGGGCCTGCCCGTTTTCGAAGAGGGGGCGAGGGCAGCATCGGCATCGACGCCGGCCGACGCGCGAGGCATGGAGGCGCGGGCAGATGAAAAGAAGCGCAGCCTGCAGTCTGCGGAACGGACCGACCTTCAGGCGGAGGAAGACGTTCACTCGGTGCCGCAGGCAGACGGGGATACAGACGCTGTGATGTTCGACGAGACTGCTGTGCCGAAATCCCGGTCGCGCCGCGGGCAGTCGACCAGCCGCGACGAACCTTTGACGGAGCCGGCAGTTCCGCCTGCCAGGGCGCGCACGGCCGTGCCGGCGGACGCTGCGACATCGCTTGCTGGGGCGGTGGAGACTGACGGTGTGCCTGCTGCCGCGACTGCGGCGCCGCAGGACTGGGGTCCGTTCCTGACTCCGGATGACACCCACTTCCCAGGAGACACAAGTCTATTGGTCACGGTGGTGATTCGGTTGCTGCCCCCCGGCACTGTTGAAGCGCAACCCGCTGTCACACAGGAGGCTCCGGCGTTGCGGCAGCCCGGATCGACGCCAACGACACGTCCGTCTTTTCAGGATCGCCTGCGACCGCGCTCAGCCCGCGACGATTCGACCAGGTAACGTCCGTTTGCGACGCAAATCCTTGCGCGGACCACCGATTCCGTGTGGGGCTGGCCTGCACCCCGTGCGGCCTGGGACTGTCTTGCGCGAGGGCCTGTGTGGAACAGGACTTCCAGTAAATCCTCTTGCTCCGGCGCGCACATAAACTCCGCGGAATCCAGAACAGGCCTCCGCGACAACACCGTGTCCAGAAAACACTTGTGAAAGGCAGTTACAGGCTGTGGCGACAGGCCGAGACACGCTAACGGCTGGCCGCCGCGCTCGGTGGATCGAGCGGCATCCCGGTCGCTTCGTCGAACCGGTGTGCGGCATCGGTCAGACGTAGCTTCATGACTCGGCCCACTTTGAACTTCACGGTGCGCTTGGCCGGCACCGGAACGCGCTCCAGCGTTTTGGGGTTTTGCGCGACTCGCGCGGCGCGCACCTTGCACTCAAACACTCCGAAGTCGCGAAACTCCAATCGGTTACCGCGACCCAACTCTTCGATGACCTCGTCCAGGAAGTTCTGGACAATACGCTTGACAAGCACGCGCTTGGTGCCAGTGCCATCCGCAATCCGGTCGATCAACTCTTTCTTGGTGATGGTGGACATCAACTGCTCCCCACAGCGCCGAAAGAAAAATGACCTGACTCTCCAGAACTCGAGTAACTCGAACCTCCTGTTCGACTCTATTGCCTGACCAACGGCCGGACCCCTCCGATGCAGTCCGTGCCCCCTGCCGAAGTAACCCGTTCAGGCAACATAAGTCATCCTACAGCAATAGGTTTCCGCCATCAAGCCCTGAATTTGCCCGGCTGCCTGCGGCGGTAGGGGGAGCCCGGACTCGCTGGAAAGCGGGGGTGCCGGCGGACGGCTGCGCGGTCTGCGGGGGACGCAGCTACCCGTCTCAAGGCCGTTGATAGCCGACTCGGTATGCATCAAACCGCCGGTACGTGAAGTCTCGACCTCGCGCACCGGGCCCCTGCCAGTCGATGAACCGTTCGCGGACCAGGACCATCTCACCCGGTGACGTCGGGGCCTGGATTCCCGGCCATATCGATCGCTGGACGTACTGGCTGGTGGGCGGAAGCGTCATATCCCGGTTGAACAGTAAAGTGTTGCTGTATCCCGTGTCACGCGGACAGGCTGGCGAGATCACTGCGTCCGAGTGGGTGGTCTGGCAGCCGGCGAGGGCCAGGAGCAGTGGCAGAGCGCAGGAAATCACTCGTCGCATCTTCCCGTCCTCCAAATGGCGATCGGCCCCGCCCGGTACGCCGGGGGAGTTCTGTTTCCTCTGTGCCCTCCGTCCGAGGGGCCTTCAGGGCGTGTGCCGTTGCCCGCGGCGCTCGTCGGGATTCGGGACGTCCGGAAAGGATGGGCCACACGAGCCGCCAAGGGCGGTCGTGGGGGTCGTTCGGGCTGGGCGGCTCGTTACGATTGGGGGGATGCGTTTGCGGGATGCAACGCGTGGCCGGGGGCGTGTGCGGCGGTAGCGACGCGGGCGTTCAGGAGGTGGAGGCTCGTGCGGCCAGGATGGCCTCGGCGAGGTAGAGGTCGATCTGTTCGTCGATGTCGACGGTATCGTGGGGGGCGACGACGAGGGCGCGCCGATCGTGGCCGAGAAATGCGTGGGGTTCGTCGGCGCCGGCGGGGGCGTTGAACAGGGCCGATCGGGTCACGATGGTGAGCCCGCCATCGAGCAGGTAGAGGGGTTCGAGGTCTTGTCTGCGGTAGTGGCGGTTCGGCCGAACGGGGTCCAGGCGGTCGCGGTGAAGGCGGAACATCCAATCGGGATGGTGCTTGCCCACCGGGGCAACGGTCTGCACGGAATCGGCGCCGGTTTCGATGATGTGTTCAACGCCCTCGTCGATGATTCCCGCTCGCCGGACGGGCACGTTGCCGTAGAGCATGACCACGAGGTCTGTCTCGCGGGTGCAGCGCGTTTCGTATTCGCGTACCGCGTGGCGGAGGGCATCGTCCAGACGGGCGGTATCGTCGGCGAGGGGAGCGGGGCGCTCGATGCAGACCATGCCCCTTTCCTGGGCCAGACGGATTGCCTCCGCACAGTCTGTGCTCAGGGCAACTCCGTCGACACGCCGGGCCTCAATCGCGTGGTCGAAGGTGTACTCGATGACCGCTCGGCCTCGCAGACACCGTACACACTTGTTCGGCAGCCCCTTGCTGCCTGCCCGAGCCAGAATGACCGCCAGAGTGAACACGTCGCGTGGATCGGCGAGCGACCTGCCCGGACTTGAACCGACCTCGTGATGGGCAGGTCCGCCGAAGCTCCTCGGTAAAAGGACTCAGGCCCGGCCGCCCATGGCGACCGGGCCTCGTGGTGCAGGTCGTTCTATCGACAAATCAGCCGGCGAGGTCTTCCAGGAGCCGGTTGACCGTAATGGCAATCTTGTCAGGCGTCTCGTAGGTGCCAGCCAGTATCTGCTCGCGAGCAGCGATGACCTTTTCGATGCGAATGTCGGGCAGGTCCCGAGCCGCAGCCAACAGCGTGCCAAGCTCAGAAAGCTCTACGCGGTCTTGCGGTGTGCTTTGAACCTCCGCGCCCCTTCGCGTCTCCGGCACGGCCGCGGCCGCTTGGCCCGATGCGCGGGGCGCGGCACTCCGGAGCCCATCGATATTGGTGATTTCGCTCATCTAGGTCTCCACTCACCCGGTGGTCGCAACAGGTTGTTGCCCCGGCCCGTTACGCTCCGGTCTCGACACTTTCCCAGTCCCTGGCGAGCCGGATTGCTGAACAACATCCCCCGCAGGCATCAAATGCCCGACCCGTTTGCCTTTCCTCCTTGAAAATGCTTGGGGTTCGCTGGGATGAATCCCGTGCCGCGGTAGGAACGAACCGTTCCGTCGGTTCCCTATGACGGCCTACGCTCACGTCCGAATGTATTATCGACGCAGTGTGGAGGGTTCTTGAAGGAATTTTCATCGGCAGGACGAGACGGTGAGTTGAGCGCGGATTCCTCTAGTGTTTTCCCGATTTTCACAGGGCGGCGGCCCACGCTCACGTGAGGAATGCACAGACTTCCGAAGCTGCCTGGATCCTGCAAATCCTGCATTCAGGGGGGATTCCGTTGACCTGGCAAACCGGCGCAAAGTGGGCACGCCCGATAATCTCGGTGGTCCGAGGGCGATCCTGCGTGCGGAGCTGGAGCGTGGATTTCGGTTATGCCAATGCGGTGGACGTGCGAGTCGCGGGCGGGCTTTGGGCTGCGACGGAGGGGTGCTCAATTATCGGACGAAACGGCGGTCTGACGTGGGTCGTCGACGTTCCGCTGACACTTCAGAACGCGGACGGCGGGTTCAGGCGACGGACGCCAGTGGGCGGATCATCTGCACGAGCTGGCTCATGGTGTGGTTCTTGCGAAGGTCGAAGGGCAGGATCACACCGTGGTTGTGGTCACTGGCCAGGATGAGCATACGCTCGAACCGCACTTCGTATCCGGCTTCCTGCGGCTGGTGGCCGCAGATGAACAGATCCACGTCGAGTCGCGATGCCAGTTCGGCGAGTCCCGGTTCGTTCTGATAGCGGCCCCAGAGAAGCGGATACACGCTTCCGTTTTCACTGAGATCCAGCTCGGGCAGCGGTCGGTCGAACATGGTTACGTCGAAGTGAGCCACGTCGCGGTGTCCCGGCAGCGAATGGGAGACGAAGATGCGGTTGGCCGTCCGGGCGGCCAGCGGAAACGTGCTGATAAACTCGAGGAGCGCCTGGTAGACCAGATCCGCCTCGTCCTCATACGTGGCCTTCACGCCGTTGTAGAAATCATGAGTTACGATGCGCCCACCCTTACTGATTTCGTGGTTGGTGAGTTGGGCCAACTCATGATTGCCCTGGATGAAGTGCACTTGGTCCGGGTATTGGCGCTTCCACTTGGCGGCCTGCATCAGTACCAGGTGCGACATGTCCTTGGCCGTCAGGTCCTCGGGTTCGCAATGGATCATTTCATGGAGGATGACGTGCCGGGCCGGGGCGCGGTCCAGGTCGCAGAACGTCTGAATGCGCTCCAGATTGCGCTGGTGCCCATGCAGATCACCCGTGACAACCAGTTGGCCGTAATTGGGGAACTTCAGCAGGGAGCCGCATAGGAAGGGATCCTCCCGGTTCAGGGCGGCTGCGTCTCTGTACATCTTCGCATCAACGATTGCGCTGGCCATTCAATCCGATCTCAACGGAGTCCAACTACCCTCGCCAAACCGGCATTGTGGTGGCCCTTCGCGCCCGCGTCAACCGATCGGCTTACGTGTGTCGGGAACATGACGTGCACAGCTCTTGCGGGCGGCGCGTGTCGCGGGATGACGGAAACGGTCAGAATGTGTGGCCGGATGGGCGATGCGCCCGACCGCCGTCTGCCGTGAGAGCGGCAGGCCCTTCGCGCATGCGAGGGCTGCCATTCATCGTTCGGGTGGGGACAGCGGCCTGGGATCGGGTATGATGGGGGTGAGCCGGCCGGCGGGCGGCCTGCGTGGGTGACCGCCGGCAGGCGGCGTGTTGTGCGGAGGTTGAGTGGATGGCGAAGGGCGCGGACGATCGTGGCGACCGGTACCACCGGAAGCGAGAGGAGAAAGAGCGATACACCAAGCAGTTGCCGACGGACGACGAGCCGGAACTGCCGCCTCCGGTGGAGCCGATCACCTCGGATAAGGAAAAGGTGGGTCGGAACGACCCTTGCCCCTGCGGCAGCGGCAAGAAGTACAAGAAGTGTTGCGGGAAGGAACCCTGAGCCGGCGTGAACCGGAGGGCCAGGCGTGTCGGAGCGATTCGCGTTAGCGCTGAAGGGTGCGCTGACTCCGTGGGGGCTTGAGCCCACGGCGGAGCAGGGGGCGGTGCTGGCGACCCATTTTCAGGGCATGCTGGAAGCGAATCGGGAGTTCAACCTGACCCGCGCCACAGACGCGGCGGAAGCGGCGGTGGCGTTGTACGCGGACTCGCTCGCGGTGGTCGTCTGGGCGCACCGCCGTGGGGTGCACGTCCGCCGGGTGCTGGATGGGGGGACCGGGGCGGGGTTTCCGGCGGTTCCCGTGGCGGTGATGCAGCCGCAGTGGCAGGTGACGGCCGTGGACGCCACCGGCAAGAAGGCTCGTTTCGTGGAGGAGACGGCCCGGCGGCTGGGCATCAGCAACCTGACGGTGGTGCATGCGCGGGTGGAGGCCATTCGCCCGCCGCCGACCTATGACCTGGTGCTGTTCAAAGCCGTATCCCAGATCGACCGGTGCCTGAAGTGGTGCCGGCACCTCGTGTCCGGCGGGGCGTTCGCCGTTCTGTACAAGACGCCGGGGATACGCCAGGACGAGGAGGCCGCCGGGCGGCGCATGGCCGATCGGGTGGGTTTTGCAGAGGCGGAGCCGTTCACCTACGCGCTGGGCCTCGACGTGCAATCGATTGAACGGGTGTTGCGGGTATACGTTCGGAACTGAGGGCACGGCCCGCCGGCGTGCGTTCCTCATCCGCTTCCCGGCTGCGGCACGATGGAGCCGAAGCCGCCGGCGCTGTTCCATCGCAGGCCGAGCGTCAGCATGGCCAGACACCGGAGGAATCGCCACAGGCGAAGGGGCGGCAGGTCAAGGGTACGCGGAGCCGCACCGGCTGCCATGTCGACACTGAGAATCTCCAGACCCGCGCGTCGGAAACGCAACAGTACATCACGCAGGTCATCGAAGATCGGAAGAGCACACGTCTGAACTCCAGTCACCGCTCATTATCT
>CAZBFW010000118.1:0-9148 GCA_964491135.1 uncultured Phycisphaeraceae bacterium
GCTATATCATGGCGCGACTTCCTCCTTTCCCAAGCTTTCGTGGCGCAAGGAATCCATTTCCGTGCTGCCTGAGCCGGTCGATCTGGGTCGGCCCCGGCGCCGTGCTTGGGGCACGAGTGCACGCTCGCATATCCCGGCCGCCCGGCGGGAAGACACCGCGCCGGCGACGCGAGTACAATGACAGGGATGAGCGACTTCTCCGACTTGGTTCAAGATCCGCGGCACCGCCGCCGCTTTGAGAAACTGCTGATGCTGGCTGCCCAGCGCGGCGACGCCGATCTCGTGAAGGATCGGCTCGGCTGGGGGATCGATCCCAACTGCCGCGACTCGAAGGGCCGTACGCCGCTGACGCTCAACGTGCGCAGTTCGTGCCCCAGCGTGGCGACGGTCCGCGCCCTGCTGGAGCATGGGGGGGACCCGAGCGCGGTCGACAAGACCGGTCTGACCGCCCTTGACTACGCCCGCCGCAAGCTGGCCCGGCTGCAACTCCGGGCGCCGCGGCGCCGTCCACTGTCGCCGTCGCTTGACGAGAACCGGCAGCTCCAGCTCAGTCCGGACGAGCAGGCAAGGCTGGATAGGTTACGTCGCCAGTTTTCAGACCGCGAGTTCGTGCACATCTGGTGGAAGGAGCGTCTCCGGGCGGCCCGTCGGGTGTTCAACGACCCCGACCCGGTCGAGCGAATCGTGGCGCTGCTCGAAACGGCCGGCGCGGCGAAGTGAATGGGTCGCAGGAGGAGTTCTGTGAGGTTCGAAGGACCTCACAATGGGGGGCCGCGTCGGCGCGGACTGCGCAGAATGCGGGTCAGCATCCGACTCGCTGCATGCGAAGGCCGCCCAAGAATCACCTGGACAACCTTCTGCTCTCATCTTCTGTGCTCTCCGGCGGGGCGCGGCCAGCCGAGATGGACACGGTCCGGAAGGTGTCCCGGCGGACGCCCCCCGGACCATGCGCTGCGGACTCTGTTGAACTTGCCTATCGCACGCCGCTAGAACGCGGGCAGGGCGTACTGGAACGCCGCGAAATCGTGGAGGTCGATATCGTTGTCACAGTCGAAGTCGCCGGCGTCGCAACCGGTGCCCAGGCTCCCGCCGGGGCCGCTGTAGCACAACCGGAAGGCCTCATAGTCGGTGATATCCACGGTGAGATCGCCGTTGAAGTCGCCCAGCTCGCACTCGGAAGGGATCCCGTTGCCGTCGCAGTCTGTGCTGGTCCCCTCGGCGATATCCGTCAGGTCCGCGCGGCCGTTGGCATTGCAGTCACAAACATCTCCGACGCCATCGCTGTTCACATCCTCCTGCCCCCAGTTGCCCGTCAGCGGGCAATTGTCACAGGCGTCGCCCACGCCATCGTGATCGGTGTCGGCCTGGTTGGGATTCGGTACCTCTTCGCAGTTGTCGCAGGCGTCTCCCACGCCGTCACCGTCTCCATCGTCTTCCTGGCCGTCGGCGTTGGGAACGTCCGGGCAATTGTCGCAGAAGTTGGCCACTCTGTCGCCATCGGCATCCAAGTCATCAAGGCCCCCGTTGCAGACGTCGCAAGCGTCACCTGCGCCGTCGCCATCTGAATCCTCCTGCCCCCAGTTGCCCGTCGACGGGCAGTTGTCGCACGCATCGGACACGCCGTCCCCGTCCCAGTCTGGTTCGTCGGAATCACAGCAGTCACCTGCTCCATCCGCATCCGAGTCGAATTGAGCCGGATTGGGAGCGTTGACACAGTTGTCGCAAGCATCGCCCACGCCGTCGTTGTCGGTATCGGTCTGCGTCTCAGTCCAGGCCAGCGGGCAGTTATCCGACACGTCCAGGGCCCCATCGCCGTCGTCGTCATCATCACAGCAGTTGATCTCAGAATCGCTATTGAAGTCTTCGCACTCATCGAAAGTGCCGTTGCCGTTGGCGTCGCCCGCGCAAACGCCGCAGCCGGCGGTCACGACCAGGGAAACGCACCTGGCATCCCACTCCTGCTGGCAGCAGTGCGGGTCCACCTGGCAGACGCATTCCTCGATCCCCGGGCTGGCGCACCCGGCGCCGTAGCCCGTCTGACAGCAATCGCCGGTGATCCACTCACAATCGTCAGGGACACCGTTGCCGTTGCAGTCCGAACTGGCGCCGAATGCGAGATCGCAGTCATCCGGAACGCCATTCGCGTTGCAATCGGGCTCACACTCGTCGGGCACACCGTTCGTGTTGCAGTCAAGGCTGCTGAAGGCCGAGATATCGCAGTCGTCATGCATTCCATTGGCATTGCAGTCGGACTGGCACTCGTCCGGAATCCCGTCCCCGTTGCAGTCGCTGCTGGGTCCCATGCTGATGTCGATTGAGTCAGCGACGCCGTTCATGTTGCAGTCGCCCCCTTCCAGGGACCACGCCAGAGACTGCTCAATGAACAGGTCGTCCAGGAAACCGTTCGAGAGGTAGTCGGGCTCGCATGGGGCATCACCACCGACTTCGCAGAAGTAGTAGCCGTCCTGCCCCGTATCGTGCTGAGCATAGCGGACGGTGCCGATGTACTCCTCATCCTCGTACACATCGTAGGATTGCAGCGGAGGATCGACTTCGATGCGGAAGTTGCACCACTCGCCAGGAGGGCAGTAGTCATGGAGACTGCGGGTGCCGAGCCGATGTCGGCCCGTATGGTTGTAGTACGTCAGCTTCAGGTTCCACTTGTCCATCACCAGGTCCACGGGCCCGAACTTCAGCAGCCGGAACCAGTGGAATCCCTTCAATTGCTGGTACTCGCCTTCGGTATCGGGTTCGTAGAAGATGGAAAGGCGGATGCGATAGGGTCCCAGTTCGTTGACTCCCGCGTCGTCCGCCGTCACCCAGTTCCCGTACCCGTCTTCGCGGGGTCCGGACACCCTGAGGGATTTAGGGCCGGAAAGGGCATGCTCCTCGCTGAGTTCGATTGCGACGTCCAGGTCCGCTGCCTTGCGGCTGATCGTCCAGCCCGCCGGGTACCCGTCTGAGCCGTCGAAATCCTCCGACCACAGCACCGCCATCCCGTATTCGTCAGCGCCGCGGTCCACGACGGCGAGCAGGTCAGCGTCGCCGTCTGCTACGCGCGGGTCGCGCTCGAAGTCCCACGGGGACAGCCCCGGCGCCACGTTGTCGCCGGTATCGATGCTCGGCGACGCGGCGGACAGATGGAAGTCATTATCTTCCCACGTCGCGGCATTGTTGTCGGGGCCGTCTGGATCGACGAATAGGGGGTCAACGCCGTCGTTGGCCGTTCCGCCGTAAGCACCCGTCCACTCTTGGAGGCTTGTGTAGTTGACGACGAGAGACCCATCCCTGCAGATCTGAGCTGATTCGTTGGTGCCGGTGTTATCCTTGTTCTCCCAGGCCAGACCATTGGTTACGGTGGTCTCTCCGCGCGTCGTATACAGGCCACCGCCTCTGCCCCACGCGTACGTCGGGGCGTAGGCCCAGTTGTCATACAACGTGCAGTTCGTCAGCGTTGGGGTTCCCCCGTCATTACACACAGCCCCACCCTTGGCCCAGGTTCCGTTGTTGCAGTTGTTGCGGTTGAACAGGCAACTGGTAACCACGGGGTCGCCGCCCCTGATGTAGATCGCGCCGCCGTGCGTCCATTTTCCTCCGGTTGCTGCGTTCCCGCCGAAGGTGCTGCTTGCCACATAGGGCGTGCCCTCGTCCAGGAACAAGCCGGCGCCGAAGTTCCAGGACTGGCCGCTGACCGTGTTGTCTGCGAACAGGCAGTCCTGGATATCCGCCGAACCTCCCCTGCAGTAGATCCCCGCGCCGTAGCACCAATTCGGGCCGCTGATGGCGTTCTCGCGGATGGCGCTATCCACGATCACGGGCGCGCCGCCATCGCAGTAGACGCCGGCCCCCATTCGCCACAAGCCGCTCGGGATTTCGTTGCTCGTGATCGTGCAGCGCCGGATGGTTGGCGAGGCCGCGTCCGTGTAGATTCCGGCACCGTAGGCCCACTGTTCATTCACTTCGTTGGAAGTGATGACGCAGTCCGTGATGAGGGGGTCGCTCCTCTCGCAGTAGATGGCACCGCCGCGCCAGGCATTGCCGTTTTTGATCGTGAATCCCTGCACGACCGAGGACTGGGTCTCCCCGTTGTGGAAGTAGAACGCCCGCCCGCTGTCCTCACAGTCGATAATACAGTAGCTCGGCCCCTTGTCCGAGCGGACCGTAATGGCCTTGCCTTTGAAATCGAGATCCCGGTTTCCCAAGCCGGTCCAATTCCCGTTACGTACAACGACCGTATCCCGGTTGGCGGCGGCATCGATGGCGGCTTGTATGGTTGAGTAGTCATCCGGCACATAGATTGTGGCCGCGATGGTCGCCCCGGCAGTCATTCCCAAGGTCGCCAAGCCCAGCACGATTCTAGAAGGATGAAATGCGTTCATGGTTCCGGTCTCCTTTGCAGGCTCGTCGGTCACCCGGCTCGTGCGTCGATCGGCCGCGTGCGCCAGCACGCGGTTCGTCGGGCGCGTTGACCGCGGGGCAACCCTGCCACGTCGGCGGGGCTCATCTGCGGTTACGTGTTGCGTTCCTCCGCCCGTCTCCTGAGAGGAGGGACGCCGAGGTTGATGCGCGACGACTCGGATTCTCGGATCGATGTGCCGGGTTCCCCTGCCGGAAGGGCAGAAACCACGGCCGGACAGGCATTAAGGAGATTCCCCGTTCAGGCCGGCAGGCCGTGGGGAGTCGAGCCGCCAGGAGGCCAGGTCGAACTCGTTCAGGGGAGTGAGTGTGCCGGCGGCCACGTCCCAGGCCCCGCCGACCTGAACGCATCGGGCGAAGCAGGCATCGGCCGCGTCGCGATCACCGGCCAGGAGAAGCGTTTCGCCGGCGTAGTAGTACGCCTCTGAGCGGCGCACCGGGTCATCACCGGCTTCAGCGACCAAGCGCTGCGGCTCCACCTCGCCGGCCAGACAGGCTAGCACCCGGTCAAGCCATCGATCGGACACGTCGCGCCGGGCCGCCTGGAGCACGTCCCTCGCTTCCTCCGGCCGTCCCGCGTGGGAGAGAATCAGAAACAACCTCGCGTCGGCATAGGAAGGATGACCTCGCAGCATTCGGACGCGGCGCATGTCGTCGACGGCTTCGTCGATCCGGCCCAGGATCCAGAGGGGCGTCGCCCGCTGGTAATAGTCCCACACGCGGCCCTGGTTGGGATCGGTGAGTTGCAGTGCCTTCGTGTAATCATCCACCGCTTCCGCAAGCCGGCCGGCGCGCCGGTAGGCGTGCGCACGGCTTCGATACGCTGCTGCATTTTTCGGATCCAGCCTGAGCAGCCGGTCGTACTGCTCCAGGGCGGCGGCTGAGTCGCCCGACCGGGTCAGCATGTCTCCTTTAAACTGCAGCCAGGTGACCGGAGCCCCGCCAAGCTCGAGCACGTGATCGGCTGCTCGGATTGCATCGTCCAGTCGGGCGGTGCGGGCCGCGAGCGCGGCAAGTCTGTGCCAGGCCAGACGGTGCCGGTCATCGCGCTGAGTCGCCGCCACCGCGGCGGCGAAGGCACGCTCGGTGTTCAGGGTGGCAAACGAACGCAGGTACCAGTCCTCCGCCGTATCGCCGCCCACTGATGCGGACGTCGCTCGCAACTCGGCAGCACGTTCGGTGAACCCGGTGGAATCATACATCTCGGCAAGCAGCTCGCGGCATGCCCACCGCCGGGGGTCTTCCGCTAGAGCCGACTCCAGGAATATCGGTGCCGAGTAGCGGGAGCGCGGATCCTGGAAGAGCGCGCGGGCCCACACCAGTCGCGCTTCCGTAAGCTCCGGGTACTCTGAGGCGACGCGTTGGACGTTTCCCAGCGCTTCCGCGACCTCGCCCTGGTCCAGGCGGCTCTGCATCGTCAGCACGAGGAGCCGGGCATCCGGTCTTTGCTGCAGCCGACGTTCCGCGGCCAAATGGCGACTCCACCACAGCCCGCCCCAGATGCCGGCGACAGCCATGGCAACGGCCGCGGCGCCGGCCACGATCCTCCAGCGGTGCTTGGCGACCGTCTTGCGGGCCATGTAGAAGCGACTGGGTCGCCGGGCGGCGATAGGCTCGCCGGCCAGGTAACGACCCAGGTCATCGCTCAGATCCCGGGCCGTCGCATAGCGCCGGGCCGCCTCCTTCTCGATCGCCTTGAGAATGATCGTTTCCAGTTCCCGATCGACGCGACCGCACACCGCAGAGGGGCATCGCGGCGTGGCTTCCACGATTCGCCGCATCACGTCCGACGGAGCTCCCGTCACGTCGAACGGCAACTCGCCCG
Source organism: uncultured Phycisphaeraceae bacterium (assembly GCA_964491135.1). GTDB lineage: Bacteria > Planctomycetota > Phycisphaerae > UBA1845 > UBA1845 > JAFGJQ01. The sequence continues at coordinate 6,242 of CAZBFW010000118.1, forward strand.
CGACCGCCTCGAAGAGCATGACGCCCAGGGCGTATACGTCCGTGCGTACGCCGGCGGCGCCCGGAACGCCCGCCGCCAGCTCCGGGGCTAGGTACGGCAGGGTGCCCATCCGCTGACCGGGAATGGATAGCGTTGTCGCGTGCCACTCGCCGACGCCCGCCTCGTCCACGGCCTTGGCCAGTCCGAAATCCAGAATGTGAGGCATGCCGTCCCCATCGATGAGAACGTTCGCGGGCTTGAGGTCTCGGTGGATCACCCCATGCTCGTGGGCGTATTGGACCCCGTCGCAGATCTGCCGGAAGATTCCCAGGATTTCGCGGACGTCCGGCCGGGCCTCCGCGATGTAGTGATGAAAGACCACGCCTTCGACGTAGTCCATTGCATAGTAGGGCATTCCGGGCGTGTCACCCGCCTCCAGCACCCGCACGATCGCCGGATGCTGCAGCCGCGCCGCCAGTTCGATCTCACGCTGAAAGCGCAGCCGCGCCACCGACGCAGCGAACGGCCCGCCCGGAAGGGTCTTGATGGCAACCGTGCGCTTGGTCGACGCCTGCCGGGCCTCGTAGACGATTCCCATGCCCCCTCGACCGATCTCGTCGACCAGCACGTAGCCCGGAATCATGGGGAGCGGGGCACCATCCGATGCGAAGCCACCCCCGGCGGGCTGCTGCGCGGCCGGTAGCCCCACACGATCCAGGAGGGCCAGCCCCTCCAGGTACGGACGCAGAGCGCCGGCCATATCCCGGTGCTCGGCGGCGAAGGCTGCCGGTGTCAGATCTTCGCCCGACCGTCGCCGGTCGATGTACTCCTCGAGCAGCACCGTGATGCACTCGTCCGGATGGTCGCCTTCGCTTTGCGGTGGAGGACTCACGACCACGACTCCGCACCCGGCCCAGGTGATTCTCGTTCATCGCTCGTTCGACCGCCGCTGCCAGTGTACACCCAACCTTGGCGAAGAACCATTGGTTCTCCATTCCGGACGCGGTACAATGGACGCAGGTCATGGCGCTTCAGCACGACTTTCCGGGGAACAGAGTGACATGGACATGGAGCCGCCGGTCAAGCTGCAGACATGGGTGGACGCGGCGTGCCGCGGAGACCCGGCGGCCACGGCCAAGCTTCTGGCCGCCTATCATCCGGTGCTACGCGCCCGGGCGGAATCGCGCATGGAACGCGCCGTGCGGGCCCGTTTCGAGCCGGAAGACGTGCTCCAGCACGTTTACGTCCAGGCGGCCCGTCAGATCAATCAGTTCCGGGGCTCCGACCCCGAGTCATTCCTCAACTGGGTACTGACCATCCTGGACCACAAGCTGATCGACGCGTGGCGGGCCTGCCATCGCCAGGGGCGCGACGTGGGTCGCGAATGCCAGGCCATCCAGAGCCACCCGGCGGCTTCGTATTGGAATCTGATGGACCACGTCGAGGCCGCATCCGACACCCCCAGCCGCATCGTGCGGAAGGAAGAGGCGATCGAGGCCCTCTCCGCGTGCGTGGCCGGCCTGGCCGATCATCACCGCCGCGTCATCGAGATGCGGTTCTTGGAGGGCCTGCCCGTCGCCGACGTGGCCGCACGGCTGAACACGACCAAGGCCGCAGTGATCGCTTCCACCCGGCGGGCCCTCACCGCCCTGCGGCGATCCATGGACCGCCTGGGCGAGTTCACGCGAGGCGCCTGAAGGCTTGCGTTCGTCCACCGGGGAGGGGACGTTCTGCCGAAGCAACGTCCGGGACGCAGAGGCTGATCGCGGTGAATGCCTTGTGCACGTGCGGGCGTGACAATCTCCGTGGACGACGCGGGTGTGGACGCCTAGCATTCACACAGACCGGGAGTTGCGACCGAGATGAGTACAACGGACGAGCCGTGGCGAGAGAAGCTGACGCCGGGGCAGTACCACATGACGGGAGGCCGCAAGCGGATTTACATGGGGTCCGACTCGGAGGAGGCAACAAGGCGGTATCACATGCCGGCGATCCTGCCGTGGCGCGCCGGCCCGGGAATTCGGATGGCTCCGCTCAGCGGTCTCGAAGAATTGCGATCCGCAGTTGCCAGTTGGACCCAGCCCGGATAGACTTCCCTCCGTTGCGATCTTCTCTGATCCCTCCTCGTCCCGAGGACCTGCCCGCAGTCGCGGGTGCTTTCTCCCGATACGGATCGATCACGGAGGCTCGGTGGATGGCCTGTCGCCGGTCGGCGCAGCAGACTTTCTCTGTCTGTCCTGCACGACGCCGGGCCGCGAATCGCGGCGGATGGAGACCACATGGCAAAGCAACGATCGTCTGTGCAAAAACGCGAGCGTGAACAACTGAAGCGGCAGCGCGAGCAGAAGAAGGCAGAGAAGGCGGCGAGGAAGCGCGAGCGACGACTGAACCGCGACCCGCTGGGCTCGGCGGCGCCGCCCGATGCTGTGAACGTGGCGCCCGGAGCAGATGGCAAAAACACGGATCCCTTCGGGGAATGAGTTGCCGGCCGGCCTCATCCGGACAGGGCATCGGTTGGGGGCCATCCGGATTCCTTCTCGCGGAACCCATGCTCGGTCGCCAGGGTGAACAATACGACCTCTTCGCTGCTCAGTGTGCTGATGTCGGTCTCGCTCTGTGGCTGCGTCCTCATGGTGACTTCAACCTCTGCCGGAAACGCAGGCAAAGGGGCGCCCAATCAACCGTGGGCACGGGAGCACCTCCGGGCGTTGGCTCCGTGCGCCTCCGCTGCCCACGCGAGGAGGCGCTCTTGCTTTTCCCGGGTCCGTCGTCATAATACCCGGATGGAGTTGGCGCGAAGGTTCAGCGCAGGCTCCACTCGCGGCATGACGCGAAGACGTCGGATGACGATTTAGAGGGCAACTCGGCCAAGCCCGGGGGGCCCGTTAACGAGTAAGCCGATGTGGTCGAATACCTCTGCGTGTTCGT
>CAZBFW010000119.1:0-9088 GCA_964491135.1 uncultured Phycisphaeraceae bacterium
AGCGTTCGCAGGTAGTCCGGATCACCTGGAGCCAGCCAGCGGAGTTCTCCTGATTGCCGATCTGCCTTCATTTCCGAGCAGTCTGTGTGACACCCCATTCCCGGATTCCGGGCATACCGGACCCGGACCGGAAGCGATCGACCGCATTGTAGGGTGGAGGGCGGCCCGTGGACAGGAGGCGGTTGCACGGGCCGGGGGCCACTCTATAATCTCAACCACTGTTTGCAGCGATTCTTGTGGCGGGGCCCCGTGACTGACAAGTGGTACCAACGGATCGTGTTTGTCGCCGTCGCAGCAGGATGCCTGGCGTTGTGCACCTGCGATGCTCCGCGCGGCGGGATGGACCGGCTCGAATCCAGGGACCCGGGGCAGCGCATCGCGAGCATTGTGGATCTGACAAACCGGGCGGCCGGGACTTCGTCGGCTTCGACGGACCGGCCGCAGGCGGCGGATCTGATTCCCCGGCTGGTGGACCGTCTGGAGGACGAGGACGAGGGGGTGCGCTTTTACGCCATTCTGGGGCTGGAGAAGTTGACGGGGAGGCGCCTGGGCTATCGATACGGGGACTCCGCCGATCAGCGGCGGGCGGCGGTGGACCGCTGGCGGGCCTTCGTGGCTATTGCGGCGGAGCAAGGCGCATCGGCATCCGATCACGCTGAAGAGACGGGCAACCCCGGTTCGCAAGGAGACGAACCCCGGTGAGTGTGTCCCCTCCATTGGAACTGAGCCTGCTGAGCGATCCGGCGAACCTGGCCAAGGTGCGGGCGACCGTACGACAAGTGTCGGTGGAAGCGGGTTTTGCGGAAACGGATGCCGAGCAGATCGCGCTGGCCGTGGACGAGGCCCTGACCAACGTGATCAAGCACGGCTATGGGATGCAGACGGGCCGGCCGATTCGACTGCGCATCGAGGCGGTTTCGAGGGAGCAGCAAACGGGGCTACGGTTCGTGGTGCGTGACTATGGCCGGACGGTGGACCCCGAGGCGATCTGCGGGCGAGACCTGGAGCAGGTTCGACCGGGGGGTCTCGGTGTTCACATCATCCGTGCGGTGATGGACGAGGTATGTTACGAGCCGGCGGCGGGCGGCGGCACCTGCCTGAGCATGCTGAAATGGATAAGCCATGACTAGGGCTCTGAAGGAAACGCGTCAGGTGGGTTCGACAACCGTGGTGGTGCCGGCGGGCGAGATCGATCTGCAGCGCTCACCGGGGCTGTACCAGGAGATGATGGCGATCTGTCGCGGCAGGCCGCCGCGGCTGGTGATAGACCTGCGGCAGGTCAGCTACATGGATTCCTCCGGCGTCAGCACGCTGGTGGAGGTGTTCCGGTGTGTGAACGTGTACGGGGGCACGCTTCTGCTTCTGGCGCCCACGGCCCGGGTGCGAGGCATGTTTCAGATCGCCAAGCTGGACCGGTTCTTCACGATCGTTGATACCGAGGACGAGGCGCTGAGCGATGTCTGATCCGCCGTTCAGTGGAGTTCCGGTTCCGCCCGGTTCGCGGTTGCGAAAGGTCGTGGAGGCGGTCGGAGAGGCGGTCCTGGCCGTGGGCAGGTGGGGCGCGGGGATGGTGCGCTTCACGGGCGAAATGACCGTGGTGCTGCGGGAGACGGGTCGCTGGATCGGCCGCAGCCTGCTGCAGCCGGGGGTGCGTTTCCGGCGGGACGCCCTGGCGGCGCAGATGGTGCGAGTGGGCGTGCGCAGCATCGGCATCGTCGTGCTGGTGCAGGTCTTCATCGGGATCATCCTGGTGCTGCAACTGGCGCCGACGCTCGAGAGCTACGGGCAGATCGAGCAGGTGGCGACGGTGGTCGCCATCGCCACGGTGCGGGAGCTGGGTCCGCTGATCACGGCCATCGTGCTGAGCGGGTTCGCGGGCGCCTCGATTGCGGCGGAGATCGGGGCGATGAAGGAGACGGAAGAAGTCAAGGCGCTGCGGGCGCACGCGTTGAATCCGTACCATTTTCTGATCATGCCGCGTTTTCTGGCCACTGTGATCATGATGGGCGGGCTGGCGGTGATTGCGGACGTGGTCGGCGTGTTCGGCGGCTTCATGACCAGTTGGCTGGTTCTGGACATCCCGCCGCTGACCTACCTGGACATCACGCAGGCGGCGCTGGATCACACGGATTATCTGACGGGCCTGTTCAAGGCGGGCGTGTTCGGCATGTTGATTGCGTTGATCGCGTGTTGCGAAGGGCTCAACGTGACGGGCGGCGCGGAGGGCGTGGGCCTGGCGACCACGTCCACCGTGGTGAAGTCCATTGTGGCGTTGATCGGCGTGGACGCCGTGTTCACGACCGTATTTTACGTGTTCGGCATCTGAGGGGCACGGCCCCCGCAGGATGGGCGATGGAGTCGGACGTGGTCATCTCGGTGCAGGAGGTGGTGAAGACCTTCCCGCGGCTGGACGGCACCCCGGCCCGCGTGCTGGACGGGGTGACCTTTGACGTGCATCGCGGTGAGACCCTCGTGATCATGGGCGGCAGCGGCTGCGGCAAGAGCACGCTGCTGAATTGCCTGATCGGCGAGCTCCCGGTGGACGGCGGGCGCATCCTCTACCACACGGCGCGCATGTCGGCGCCGCGGGACATTTCCGGCATGAGCGAGCCGGAGCTGAACGAGTTGCGCAAGCATTTCGGCATTCTGTTTCAGAGCGGCGCGCTGTTCAACTCGATGTCCGTCGCGGACAACATTGCCCTGCCCATCCGCGAGCACTCCAGCGTACCGGCCCGGCTGATCGAGACCATTGTGACGCTGAAGCTGGAGCAGGTGCGGATGCTGGAGCATCGCGAGAAGATGCCCAGCCAGCTTTCCGGCGGCCAGAAGAAGCGGGTGGGCCTGGCCCGGGCGACGGCCCTGGATCCGGAGATCCTGTTCTACGACGAGCCGTCGGCCGGTCTGGATCCGGTGACGTCCGCGGCCATCGACGAGCTGATCATGGACCTGTCCAAGAAGCTTCTGGTGACCAGCGTGGTGGTGACGCACGAGATGGACTCCGCGTTTCGCATCGCGGATCGGATGGTGATGCTGGACCGGGGCCGGGTGCTCAAGATCGGCTCGCGGCAGGACTTCGACGCCCTGCGAGCCGCCCCGCCGGACACGTTGGCGCGGCACGAAGAGAAGCTGATGAACCAGTTCCTGAACGGGTACGGTCGGGGCCCGCTGACGGATGCGACCGGGACGAGCGAGTTTGAACGATTGATCACCGCCGGCTGACCGCGTGGGGAGCATTTTCACCATGGCCAAACCGACGAACACATTCGCCCTGGGCCTGACGGTCATCGTCATGCTGGCCCTGTTCTTTGGCACGTTGGTGTTCATTGGGGGCAGCGATCTGTTCGGGCCCGCCAGGAACGCGTACGCCGTGCGCTTCCCCGCGTCATCTCCGCTGCCCGACGAGATCGCCGCCGGTGCCCCGGTCTTCTGCGGCCTGCTGGAGGTCGGCTCGGTGGATCGCGTGTCGCATGAGATCGAACGGGGTGCGGACGACCGGCCCGACCGGTTGTTCGTGCGTCTGGACATCCGGGTGGACAAGCTCGTGCCGCTGCGAAGCGATTGCCGGATCGTCGCCCGCGGGCCGCTGTTGGGCGGCGGCGGCAAGCTGGTGATCGTGGACCCGGGGCTGCACGGACAGCCGGTTACGCCCGGGGCGGTGATTGACGGGATGCCCGGCAGCACGTTTGACGCAGCCCTCGACACTCTTGCGGGCGAGTTGGATCCGCACAACCCGGCCGGGCTCGTAGCCCTTGTGAAGACGGAGCTCGACGCGGGCAATGCCCGCTCCGTGATGGCGAAGATCCACCGGTCCGTCGAGGACCTGAACCTGATCACGACGAGCCTGGCCCGGCAGATGGACGCGCGCGACCGCGAGGCGTTGCTGGCCAAACTGGGGCAGATTCTCGACCACGTCAACGAGGCCACCGGCTCGCTGCGCGACGAGCTCACCGTGCAGTCGGAGGAGGTGGTCCTGGGCAAGCTGCACAAGGGCCTGGACACGCTCAACGCCGACCTGGAAGCCGTGCTGGCCGTCATTCAGGACAACCGGCCGCACATCGACGGCACCCTGGCCGGCCTGAGGCGAACGGTGGACACGGTGGAGCACGGCATTGCCACACCCCTGGCCGAGCAGTTGGACGTTACATCCGACACCAGCCTGCTGAGCAAGCTGCACGTCTCCTTCGACCGGCTCAATCAGTCGCTGGCGGACCTGACCGTCGTGACGGGCGAGACCCGGCAGGTGCTGGTGCTGAACAAGGAGCGGCTCAACGACATTTTCGCCAACGTCAACGAGACGAGCGCACACCTGAAGGCGGCATCCAAGGAGATTCGCCGCAGTCCGTGGCGGCTGCTGTACCGGCCGAGTCTGGAGGAGACGCGAGAGTTGAACATTTTCGACGCGTCGCGGGAGTTTGCCACGGCCGCCGCTCACCTGGACGACTCAGCGACCCAGCTGCGTGCCCTGCTGGACGCCTACGGAGGCCAGGTCGCCGCCGATGACCCCGAGCTGCTGGCCATCAAGGCCCGGCTCCAGGAGACCTTCACGCGATTCACGGAGGCGGAATCCACACTCTGGAAGGAACTCTCCGCTCGCTGAGCGACCGGCCCCTCGGGCAGGCCGTCCGAACGGTTTCCGGGGACGCGGCGTACGCCCTTCCCATGGTGCAGGTCCGATATTTCCCCGCATCCCGCCGGCGCCCGAACGCCCGCAGTGGACCCCGCCGATAATAAGGTCAATTTCCATCCGACAACAACCGATGCCTTGAGGAACGTATGACGCGCGACTTCGCCGGGGCGATCGGTACACCAGGCCCGCCCCCCGGCCGTGCGGGCGGGAGCAACAACACAACGGTATGTGGCCACTGCGCACCATCGGGTTTCTCGGGCTCTTCATCACCGCCTGCATCGCGGCGGCGTACTACCCCATCATCGGGCTGGCCAACTACGTGGCGATCTATCAGATGTATCCGGAGAGTCACTGGTGGGGCCTGCCCCTGCTGCCGCTGGGCATCCGGTACTCGATGTGGGCGGGCGTTTCCATGCTCGTGGGCATGGCGGTCTGTGTGGTCACCGGGCGTTTTCCGGAGAACCGACCCTGGCTGACGTTGTGGGAGGTGCTGGTGGCCGTTCTCGTGGTGCTGACGGTTCTCAGCTTCTTCACGACCAGCGACGTCGTGCCGGTACAGACCATGATGCTGGACAAGTTTCTGAAGATGATGCTGTTCGTCTTCTGCTTCGTCCGGCTGATGACGAACCGGTCGAGTTTCGTGATGGTCATGTGGGTGTTTGTGGTGGGGAGCCTGCTGCTGGGTCATGAGGCGTACAACACACCGCCGCAGGAGTTCGTGACCGGCCGCCTGCAGAGCATCGGCGGCACGGACTTCCGGGCCTCGTCGGGATTTGCCGCCCACATGGCAGCCATGCTTCCGCTGATCGGAGCCATCTTCCTGGTTACGCGGAGCTGGTGGCTGCGTGTCATTCCTCTGCTTGCGGGTGTTCTCACGTTCAACGCCATCGTGCTCTGTCGTACGCGGTCCGCGTTCATCGGGCTGACGGCCGGCGTCTTGACGGCCGCCTTGATGGTGCCGCGGTCGTGGCGATGGAAGCTGTACCCGGGACTGGTGTTTGCCGCGATTGGTGCCTATGTTCTGATCGATCCGCACTTCGTGGAACGCATGGAGACCATGAAGACGCCGGAATCGCGGCAGGCGGACGCGGCCATCAACCTGCGGTACCAGATCTGGGAGGCCGGCCTGGCCATGGTGGCGGACGAGCCGCTGGGCGTGGGCATCGGCGCCTTCGGGTATCGGATCGCCGAGTGGAATCCGGCGCTTGCCAGACGCGCGGCACACAACACGTTACTGCTGTGCGCTGCGGAGATCGGCCTGCCGGGCCTGGCCGTCTATGTTCTGATCATCCTGGTGTCGTTGCTGCAACTCCATATGGTGTACTGGCGAGCGGACCAGACGGACGATCCCGACGGGACTCGCATCTGGGCCTTCGCCGTGCTCGTGTCGCTGGTCATCTACGTCGCGGCCGGGCAGTTCACGGAGCGTTTCTACACGGAGTCTCTCTGGTGGATTCTGGCGATGCCCACCTGCCTGCAGCGCGTCACCATGCGAGAGATCCAAGCACGTGCGGTGACCGGGGAGTTCGAAGGCGCGACGCTCTGTGACACCTCCGGCGCGCCGCCCGATGGCGCGCTGCCGGCGGCACCGGTCTTTGCCGACTGACTCCACGACTGCCGCGGCGCCGTTTCTCAGAACTGCTCCGTGATGCTCTTGCCCTGCATAAACAGAAGCAGGTAATCGCTGCCGCCGGCCTTGGAATCCGTGCCGGACATATTGAAGCCGCCGAACGGCTGCACGCCCACCAGGGCGCCCGTGCACTTTCGGTTGAAGTACAGGTTCCCCACGTGGAATTCGTGCCGGGCACGCTCCAGCCTTAAGCGATCATTGGAGTACAGACCACCGGTCAGGCCGAACTGCGTTCCGTTGGCGATGTCCAGTGCGTCGTCAAAGTCGCGGGCCTTGATCACCGCCAGCACCGGTCCGAAGATCTCCTCCTGCGCGATGCGGGCATTGCGGTCCACGTCGGCGATGATGGTGGGCGGGACAAACCAGCCGCCGTCCGGCACGCGGGTGCCGGACAGCACCGCCCGGCCCTCTCTCCTGCCGATTTCGATGTATCCGTTGATGCTCTTGAAGGCGGCCTCGTCGATCACCCCGCCCATGAAGAGATTTTCCTGGCTGGCCGTGTGGCCGATGGTCAGCATCTTCGCGCGGTCCACCACCTTGTCCACGAGTGAATCGTAGATGTCGCGGTGAGCGATGAGTCGCGAGCAGGCGGAGCATTTCTGACCCTGGAAGCCGAAGGCGGCGGCCACGACGGCGGCGGCGGCGGCGTCCAGGTCCGCGGTTTCATCCACAACCATGCAGTCCTTGCCGCCCATCTCGAGGATCGTGCGTTTCAGCCAGATCTGCCCCGGCTGCACCTCGGCGGCTTTCTCGAAAATGCTCTTGCCGACCTCCATGGACCCGGTGAACGCGATGTTTCGGGTGAGCGGGTGGCAGACCATGTGGTCACCCACGGCCCGGCCCGGGCCGGGCAGGTAGTTCAGCACGCCCGGCGGCAGACCGGCCTCTTCGAGAATCTCCGCCAGCTTGGCCGCGATGACCGGGGCCGTGCTGGCCGGCTTGAGCACTACGGTGTTGCCGGTCACGATGGCTGCCGTCGTCATGCCGGTCGTGATGGCCAGGGGAAAGTTCCACGGCGGAATGACCACGGTGACGCCGAGCGGGATGTAGCGCAGTTCGTTCTCCTCGCCGGGGTAGGGCACGACCGGCTGACTGCCGCCCAGGCGCATCATTTCGCGGGCGTAGAACTCCATGAAGTCGATGGCCTCGGCCGCGTCGGCGTACGCCTCGATCCAGCTCTTGCTCACTTCGAAGCACTGCCAGGCGGCCATCTCGTAGATGCGGCTCCGCATGATGGCGGCGGCCTTCACCAGAATGCGGGCCCGCGTTTCCGGCTCCACCCGGCTCCACGTCTTGAACGTCTCGGCGGCCGTTTGGACGGCCTGCTCGGCATGGTCGGCCGTTCCCTTGCCCACGTGCCCGATGATCTGCTGGTAGGCGGCGGGGCAGACTGAGGTGATGCGATCGCGCGTGTCGATGGTCTGATCGCCGATCCGCAGGGGGTACGATTGCCCGAGCTTCTTGGACACCTCGTTGATCGCATCCAGCATGAGCGACCGCGGACCATCCTGCATGAAATCGACGTAAGGTTCGTTTGAGAAAGGAATTAGCACCGTGTTCACCTCCGACGTGGCCGTTCGGCCGGACCGCGTTTACGTCCTGGTCGGCGGGAGCGAACATGGGAGCAGCATCCCGGCGACCCTCGCGATGGATTTTGTACCATGAGACTGCATAGAGTTCCAGTCGTGGTATACGTGCCGGTCGTCCTGTCAGCATTGGCGTTTGGCGTAAGGAGCGGATGGGAGTGGAGTTGAGCACCTGCGTCCCGGCCAGTGTATGGTCACACGTCGCGGCCAGGGCTGACCCAGTTGACAACCCGAGCCGGCGCCGGTTGAATGCCCGGCAGTGAAGGGCCATCCGGGCGATTGGCGCAGTTGGCTAGCGCGCCTGCTCGACATGCAGGAGGTCACAGGTTCAAGTCCTGTATCGCCCAGTAGCGCAAGACCTTGTAGCGTGGGCATTTGTGAACGCGGCCTACGCGAGCCCCGGGGACGACGGACGGAAAATAGCGCGGATGCGCATCCGCGCAACGTCCAATGTCCAGAAAACCAGCCCCCCCCGACGTACCGTCGCCGCGTCATCCGCGGCAAGCCCGTAGCCTACGTCACCCTGCCGGATCGGTTCACCGGCCGCCGCCGGGATTACAATCTCGGGCCGTATGGGTCGCCAGAGTCTCACCAGCGGTTCGGCCGGTTGCTCGCCGAGTGGTCCGCCCGCGGCGGGAGAATCCCGGACGATACACCAAACCTACCCGCCGACGTGCTCACCGTCGACCAGCTCATTGATCGCTGGTGGGAAACCGAAGGCCAGCGGCTGGGATTCTCGTGTCAACACATGATCCGCTCCGCGCTGGATGTGCTCAGCAGCCTGTACGGGCCGATCCCGGCGATTGATTTCGGTCCGCTGGCCTTGCGGGCCGTACGTGACCGCTTGGTGACGGGCGACTCGGACGCCAAGCCGCGGGCACGCAAGCCGTGGGCTCGTTCGACGGTCAATCGCCACGTCGACAAGGTACGCTCGATCTTTCGCTGGGCGGTCGGGCAGCAGTTGCTCCCGGTCTTCGTGTATGAGACGCTCGCGGCTGTCGAGCAGTAGAAGGCCGGCAGATCGGAAGCGAAAGAGCCCCGCGTCATCGGCCCGGTCGATCCGAAGCACGTGGACGCAATCCTCCCTTTCGTCAGTGTCCAGGTGCGCACGATGATTGAATTGCAGCGCCTTACCGGAATGCGCTCCGGCGAAGTCTGCGCTATTCGGCCGGTAGACCTGGACATGAGCAACAAGCGCGTTTGGGTGTACGCTCCCGCCCGGCACAAGACCGCCCACCGCGGGAA
>CAZBFW010000120.1:0-2570 GCA_964491135.1 uncultured Phycisphaeraceae bacterium
GATAATGAGCGGTGACTGGAGTTCAGACGTGTGCTCTTCCGATCTAAAAGGTGGGCAGCATCGACGTGCATATGCCCGGGGGGCCGCTGGTCGATGAGGACGCGGAGACGTTCAAGACCATGCTGGCGGCCAAGCTGGAGGCCCCGCAGCCTCGTTTCGTGATCGCCCTCCAGGACGTGCCCTATATGGACAGCGCCGCCCTGGAGACCCTGCTCGACGCGGCGGATGCGATGAACGAGCAGAACCAGCAGCTCAAGCTCGTGTCGCTCAGTCCGACGTGTCGGGAGATCCTGGAGCTGACCGGCCTCAGCGACCGGTTCCAGGTCTTCGAGAACGTTCAGGATGCCGTGCGGAGCTTCATGTAGGATTTGCCATGATCGGACAGCCCAACCGTCTTGGTGAGCAGCTTGTGGCGGACGGCGTCATCACGCCGGACCAGCTCGCCGAGGCCCTGACCAAGCAGCAGACCACCGGGCAGCGCCTGGGGGCCAGCCTGCTGGACATGGGAGCGGTCTCCACCAGCTCTCTGGTGCACGCGCTGGGGAAGCGGCTCGGCGTGCAGGGCTGCGTTCTCCGACACGGCCTGATCGACCCGAAGGTGGCCCGGTGCATCCCGCGGGAAGAGGCCGAGCGGCTCGCGGTCCTGCCCCTGTTCAAGGTCCGCGGGGAGCTGACCGTCGCCATGACGGAGCCCCAGTCCGTACCCACCCTCGACCGGCTGGCCAGCCTGACCGGCTGCCGCATCCGCCCGGTGCTCGCGCTGGAGGACAACCTCAGCGAGTTCCAGCGCAAGTACCTCGCCTCCGAAGTCACGGTGGACGCGTTCCTCGCCTCGATCGAGGAGAGTGACGTCCGCATCACGGAGACCGAGGCGGTCGACGAGGGGCCGGTCACCGACCTCGACAAGATGGTCGACGGCAGCCCGGTGGTGAACCTGGTCAACCTGGCCATCCTCAGCGCGCTGCGCGACGGCGCCAGCGACATCCACATCGAGCCGGACCGGAACGCAACGCACATCCGGTACCGGATCGACGGGCGGCTGCGCGAATTGCTGGCCCCGCCCCGCGGGATGCACGCCGCCATCGTCTCCCGCATCAAGGTCATCGGGCGCATGGACATCTCCGAGCGACGCCTGCCCCAGGAGGGGCGCGTGCACCTGGTGGCGGACGGGCGCGAAATCGATCTGCGCGTCTCCAGTATGCCCACCGTCCTCGGCGAAAAGGTCGTGATCCGGCTTCTCGACAAGAGCAACCTCAGCCTCGACCTGAGCGTGCTGGGAATGGCCCCGCCGGACCAGAAGGAGGTGGAGGCCATGCTGCGGTCACCGCACGGCCTGGTGCTGGTGACCGGCCCCACGGGCAGCGGCAAGACGACCACGCTGTATTCCGCCCTGGATCTGCTGCGCAGCGAGGAGGTCAACATTGTCACGGTTGAGGACCCGGTGGAGTACCAGTTGGCCCAGGTCAACCAGGTGCAGGTCAACGACGGCGTTGGCCTGACGTTCGCCCGCACTCTGCGCTCCACCCTCCGCCAGGACCCCGACATCATCATGGTGGGCGAGATCCGCGATCAGGAAACGGCGCGTGTGGCGGTGCAGGCGGCGCTGACCGGCCACCTGGTGCTCTCCACTCTCCACACGAACGATTGCCCCGGTGGCGTCGCCCGACTGCTGGATATGTGCATCGAGCCGTATCTGATTACGTCGGCCGTGCTGGGCTTCCTCGCCCAGCGTCTGGCCCGCACGATCTGCCAGGGCTGCAAAACGTCGTACTACCCCGCCCCCACGCTGCTGGAGTCCGTCGGCTGGGGACACCGCACCAACGAGCTGTTTTCCAAGGGCGAAGGATGCCGCCAGTGCCACAACACCGGCTTCCGCGGCCGCGTGGGCATCTACGAGGTGATGCCCCTCGACTCGGGAATCCGCAAACTCATCAACCATGGTGCGAAGGAAGGGGATATTCGGGATTACCTCCGCCGCAAGGGCTGGAGATCCCTGCGCGACAAGGCACTCGACGTGGTCGAACGAGGCGACTCCATGCTGGAGGAAGTGCTGCGCGTCACCCGCTCGGAAGGCGGAGAAATGCCCGACGCGCCGCCGGACGCCGCAGCCGGCGCAACCGATGCGAAGCGGCGCAGGTCCGCACAGCCGTCGGCCACGGGCGCCCTGGCCGGCGACTGAGTCGGGATCAGGACACTATTGAGGTGTGAATGTCATGACCGTCGTCCAGAAGACCATGCATCCGAGCGATCTGCACGACCGGCCTGTCAGGCCGGCTGTTGCAGACCGCACGGCGGATCGGGTCACCGAGCCCGTGCGGCCCGGCGCCGCCCTGCACATGGTCGAGCACCCGGAAGCATCCGGTGCCATGGATGGAACGCCCGCCACGCACCTCTCTCTGCGCACCCTCCTGCTGTTCACACGCGAAATGGCCATGCTGCTGACCGCCGGCAGCGGTGTGGTCCCGGCGCTCGCGGCCATCGGTCGCCAGATGACCCGGCCCGCCCATCGCGCGTTGATCGGACAGATCCGGACGGACATCGAAGGCGGCGCCCCCCTGGCCGATGCCATC
>CAZBFW010000120.1:2580-5906 GCA_964491135.1 uncultured Phycisphaeraceae bacterium
GCACCCCGGCGTATTCGATCCGGTGTATTGTGCCGTGGTGGCCGCGGGTGAGGCCAGCGCCACTCTTCCCAACACCTTTGTGCGACTGTCGGAGATCATCGCCAAGCGGCGAGCGATCGTGAACCGCATTGTCGCCGCCACGGCCTATCCGGCGCTGCTCACGCTGTTGTGTTCGGGCATCGTTTGCGTGCTGCTGTTCTTCGTCATTCCACGGTTCGGCGCCCTGTTCACCTCGCTGCAGGTGCCGATGCCGGCCACGACCGCCGCCCTGCTGACGCTCGCAGACGCCCTGCACGCACACTGGTATCTGCCCCTCGCCGGGCTGGTGCTGCTGGTGGCGGGGGCCGTGACCGCGGTCCGAACCGAGGCCGGCCGCCAGTGGCTGGCGGACGTCCAACTGGTTCCTCCCCTCCTGGGGCAGTTGGCGGCGCGCCTGATCCAGGCCCGCGCGTTCCGGATTCTGGGGCTGCTGATCCAGTCACACGTGAGCGTGCTGGAATCGTTCGAGCTGGCGCGGCAGGTCACGCGAAACCGCCGCTTCCAGAGCCTGTTCGACTCGATGGTCGAGGCCGTATCCTCGGGCGGGTTCATGAGCGGGACCCTGCTGGAATCGGGACTGGTCTCGCCGACGATCTGCCAGGCCATCCACACCGGCGAACAGAGCGGCGCGCTGGGAAACGCCGTCACCTTTGCCGCTGACGTGCTGGACGAGGAGAACGAGCAACTGTTGGGAACGGTCACCCGCCTTCTGGAGCCGGTGATCATCATCGTGATGGGAGCGGTGGTCGGCGCCGTGGCGGTATCACTGTTCATGCCGTTGTTTGACATTGCCACGGCGGTTCACTGAGAGACAGGTGCAACACGTGAGGGCCCTCCTGACATCCGTGCGATCGCGAGTCTCGCCCGTCGGCCTGGACGTGGGGGCGGCCTCCATCCGGGCCGTCCAGCTCCGCCAGGTCGACGCCGCCTGGGAGCTGGTCCGATCCGTGCGGACGCCGGTTCGTCGCAAGGAATCGGGCGAGCTGGACTCCCAGGCCAGTGCCGACTGCGTCCGCAGCCTCATCAAGCGCCATGGATTCGTGGGCCGGACCGCCGCCGCCGCGGTCGGCCCCCCTCAGGCCGAGCTGCACGTGTTGGAGCTCCCGGCCGAGACCGCCGCAGACAGCGGCACGGACAAGGCCGTGCACGCGGAACTCCAACGGCTGCTTCACGCCGGGGCGGAGGAGTACGAGCTGGCCTACTGGTCGCTCCCGAAGAAGCGCGCCGATCTGGTCGGCGCGGTGGGAGTGGCCGTTCGGCGCGAACACGCCGTGCGCCTCTGGGACCTGTGCGGGCGGGCCGGGTTGGCCTGCCGGCGGATCGACGCGAGCGCATGCGCCCTGTCCCGTTTCGCCGCCGCGCTACGGGGTGCGCGGCCGGACGCGGCTCACGAGGTGCGAGGCATCCTGGACCTCGGCCACAGCAACGCGCGACTCATTCTCTGCCTGGGTGAGGTGCCCGTGCTGACACGGTCGTTCGACTCGGGCGGAAGCCGGTGGACCGACCTCATCGCGGAGTGGTTCGGCATCTCCCCCCAGAGCGCCGAGGTACACAAGTGCGAGCAGGGCATTCTTGCCGACCGCGACGGCGGCCGGTCGTCTGCCGGAAGCCTGAACGGCATGCTGCACGGGGTGCTCCGAACGGAGCTGGAAACGCTCGCCTCTCAGATTGAGCGCTCCTACGCATACGTTCTGCAGTACTACGCCCAGAGCACCGCGGGCGGACTGCTCCTGACCGGCGGGGGTGCCGCGTTGCCGAACCTGGATCGGTACCTCGCCGGAAAGCTCGGCATCGACGTCCGGGCGGCGGCGTTCGAGCCGGATTCCGGATCCGCGATTCTACGAGACGCACGACCGGCGGAACTGCAGAAGATTCCTTTGTCCGAACTGGCGGTGGCGGTCGGTCTGGCCATCCCCGCGGAGGCGGCACATGGTTAGCGTAAACCTCCTGCCGATCGAGATCGCGCAGAAACAGGTCGCGACACGCCGGGCCCGCGGGTGGGCTCTGCTCGTGCTGCTGGCGTTCGGGGCCGCGGCCGTACCCGTCGCGCTGAACGTCACGCGACGGGCGCAGGCATCCGGGCTGTCCCGGCGTTGCGAAAGCGTGCAACAGGGTCGCAAGACGCTCCAGCGGGACCTCATTGAAACGACCCGCGAGTGCGACACGCTCGACCGCCACCTGGCTCGATCGGAAACGTTGCGAGCCAAGCGGCCCTGGTCTGCTCTGGTCGGGTTCATTGCCGCGAGCCTGCCGGAGGAGGTCTGGCTGACCTCGCTGTCCACCTCCGCTTCGTCGAGCGATCCCGGTCCGCGAAAGTCCGGCGGAAGGGGCCGGGCCGGAAAGCCGGAGGACGGACGGACGGTGCTTGAAGCGCCGACGAGCATGAGGGTGTCGGGCTACGCCCTGGACCACGGGCACCTGTACACCTTCATGTCGCAACTCAAGCAGAAAGACGTGTTTGCCGAGGTGGAGTTGCTCGGGGCGGGGGTGGAGCCCGCGCTGGCGGGACAGGCGGTTCGATTCGAGTTGCAGTGCAGTTGGTGAGACAGCGATGCATTCGCCCACACCACGATTGGCCGTTGACGCAATTGGAGGAGCGCTGGTCTGCGCCTGCCTGGCCGTCGGCGCCTGGTTCGCGTTTGGACCGCCTCGCGAGGCGGCGGCGGCCCTGCGCGCCAACCGAGAAGAGGTGCTCCAGCTCGCTGACGAGGTGTCTCAGATGCGGTCGGCCCTTCTGGCCGCACAGGCGCGACTGCAGGCCACACGGGACCGTGTGCAGTCGCTCGGCGCCCTGCCCCGTCAGATGCAACTGGAGCAGGACCTGAACACCATCGCGGAACTGGCCTGCGCCCATGATCTGAGCCTCAGCCATGTCGCGCCGGTCGCCACCACGGATTACCCGGGGGTCCGGGAAATGCGCTATACGATCCGCGGGACGGGCCGATTCGCAGACTGGATGGCCTTTCTGCAGGCGTTCGAAGCCAGCCCGTTCTGGGCGGATATCACCAACCTGGACATGGACGCCCCGCAGGCGTCGCGGGCCGCGGCCGGCGCCGCCCCGGAAGCCACACTGACGGTCAGCTTCTACGTCGCAACGGAACCCACCGGGCCGCCGGCGGAGGAATCCGCGAAGAAATGAGACCCCGGAGAAAGAAAATCTACGCAGCCCTGATCGCGCTGGGTCTGGTCGCCGTGGTCGTGGACCGGCTGGTCGGGCCGGGCGCCTCGGACGCCACGGACGCGGCCCGGGCCGCCGATGCCGCGTCAAGGACAGCCGCGTCGACGGG
>CAZBFW010000120.1:5916-9084 GCA_964491135.1 uncultured Phycisphaeraceae bacterium
ACGACACGTGCCGGCCCCGCCGAACACCGGGCCGACCCGCGACCCCTTTGCGCCCCCGCAGCAACGGCTTTCCGAACTCCGCGAGCCCGGCGACGCCGGCCCCGATGCCGGACCGGCAGGACCGTCCGCGGCATCGGTTGCTTTCGACCAGTCCCACCGGCTGTCGGCCGTTCTGGCGACCGGAGACGGGGGAATCGTCATCCTGGACGACCAGTTGCTGCGCATCGGCCAGAGCGTTCAGGGCTGCACGCTGACCCGCGTGGAGAACGCGGAAGCCACGTTCCAGTGCTCGGATGGACCGGTAATATTGCGTGTGGACACCCAATCGGGAAATACGCCGTAACTCAAGGCCCCGCGCCGGCGGGCCGATAGCAGGAACAGCGGTCCCATGAACACCGGGAACCGTTCACCCGAACTCGTAACGGTTGCATGCAGCCGGGGAGTTGACTCGATGCAGTCGAAGAAGAAAACGGCAGCGTTCAGTCTGGTAGAGCTGGTGATCGTGATCGTGATCATCGGCGTGATCGCGGCCATTGCCGTGCCGCGGATCGGCCGGGGCGCCAAGGGCGCCGCGGAGTCGGCCGTGCGAGCCAACCTGGCCACCCTGCGGAATGCCATCGACCTGTACGCCGTCGAACACGGAGGCAAGTTCCCCGCGTCCGACACCGGCGACGATGCCACGGACTTTGTCGACCAGATGACCAAGAAGACCGACGTCAACGGCGCCGTGGGCACCGATCCGACGGTGCATATCTACGGCCCGTATCTGCGGAAGGGGCTGCCCCCGCTGCCGGTGGGCCCCAACAAGGGCGCGGACAGCATTCTGATTCAGACCGACGGCCCGACCGTCAATGAGTCGTCCACGACGGCCGGCTGGGCGTATAACAACGTAACGGGCGACATCATCGCCAACACGGACGACGCGGACGAATCGGGAACGGCATACAACACGTACTGATTCCTCCCTGACACGCCATGAACACCGCCGGGCCGCACGGTTGAGTGACAAAGACTCCCGGGCGGCCCGGTTCGTTTTCACGGAGGGAGGAACCGAAGGCATTGACCGCTTGCGGGACACGCGTATGCGAGCACGCGCCTTCAGCCTGGTGGAAATGGTGATCGTCGTCGTGATCATTGGTGTGGTCGCGGCGATCGCCGTGCCGCGGGTCACCACGGCCTCCCGCCAGGCCAAGGTGAACGCGCTGGAGGCCACGATGGCCACGGTCCGCCAGGCAATGGAGCTGTATTACGCCGATCACGGCAGATACCCCGGATACAACCCGGGCACGGGGGCTCCGCTGAACGCCAATTTCCCTCTGCAATTGACCCTGTATACCGATGAAGCCGGCAATACGAGCACAACCTTCGGGACGCCCTTCGTTTACGGTCCTTACTTGCGGGCGCCGTTTCCGGCCAATCCCATCAATGGACTGGATAACGTGTTCGTCAAAGCCACACCCGCGTCCCCCACCCTCATAGGAGGCACCGGGTGGCTCGCCGTGCTCTCCACGGGAGACTTCGAACCGAACGTGTCCACCGCGGAGTTGGAGGAGTTTGGCGTCCAGGAGGCCAAATCGCTGCCGTAGCCCGGCGGCGATCCGAGACTTCATGCGGCGGGTGAAACATGCACATGCTTTCGGCCCCTCGACAACAAGGCGCTGGTGCACGAAGGCCGCCCGGCTTCTCCCTCGTCGAGCTGCTCGTGGTGACGGTCATCCTCGGGCTTTTCGCGACCCTGGCCGTTCCCCGGTACGGACGCATTGTGGCCCGGCAGCGGGCCGACGCCGCGGCCACCCGCCTTGCGCTGGACCTTCGCATGGCCCGCCAGCACGCGCGGACCTGCTGCCGGAGCCAGACCGTCACGTTCGACCTGGACGCGCATGAATACACGTTGCCGAACATCCCGGATCTTGATCATTCGCAGCGCGACCACCAGGTGTTCCTGGCGGCTCCGCCGTATCACGCGCAACTGACCGACGTCGATTTTGACGACGAAACGTTCGTGATATTCGACGGATTCGGAATTCCTGAAGCGCCGGGGCGAATCGACCTGACCATCGGCGTGGAAACCCGGGCCGTGCTCGTTTCATCGACGGGAGAAGTGACCATCGAATGATCACGCGGCAGGACAACCCGCGGGCCCGAGGCCTGACCCTCATCGAACTGGTCATCAGCATGACGCTCATGACTCTCCTGACCGCCGGCATCGTCTCCGCCGTCGTCCTCGCGTCCCGGGCCATCCCGTCCGACGACGACGCGTCCCTGACCCGCAACGCCGAAGCGGCGGCCGCCGACCTGGCGGCCGAGCTCTCCTGCGCGCTGTGGTTCACCGAGCGAACGGCCACGGCCGTCACCTTTGCCGTGCCCGATCGCGACGGCGACACCACGCCCGACACCATCCGCTACGCCTGGGCCGGCACCGGCTCGCCCCTCACTCGCGCGTACAACGGAGGTGCCGCCGTCACCGTTCTGGACTCCGTCGAGGATTTTGCTCTCGACTATCGAACGCGAATCCGGACCGAGCTTGGCGAACCGACGCAGGTGGAAAGCGAAGAGCTGATCCTGGCCTCCCACAACCCGGTCGGCGGCAGCCTCAACGATTACCCGATCGAAGCCGCCAAGTGGGCGGCCCAGTACTTCGTGCCTGCTCTGCCCGCCGACGCCCTGTCCTGGTCCGTCACGCAGGTCTCCATCGTCGCCAAGGTGGACGGCCTGGATAGCGGCTCCATGTGGGTGCAGCTCCGAACGGCGGACGACTCGGGCAAACCGACCACGACCGTCATCGACGAGGTGCTCCTGCTGGAGTCCACTCTCTCCTCCAGCATGCTGTGGTGTCACTTGAGCTTTGCCAATGCCGCCTCGCTCAGTCCGACCGGCAAGTACTGCATTGTCCTCAAGTTCAGGTTCGGACCCAGGGCATGCAAAGTCCAGTTCGAAGACCACGGGGACGGAACCCTCCCGGACCGCTTCCTGACGACCACCAACAGCGGCGGCACTTGGACCGCCGACCCGGATGAGGACCTCGTCTATGCCGTCAAAGGGCGCTACATCACGGAGTCGCCGCCCACTGCAATACAGGTCCGCTGTCTCTGCGAAATCGGCATCGCCCTGCAAGCGACGGACGACGCTTCCTCTCGCATCGAAACCGCCGCGGCCATCCTGAACGAG
>CAZBFW010000121.1:0-9073 GCA_964491135.1 uncultured Phycisphaeraceae bacterium
CGCCGATAAGACTGCGGGGAGCACCTCTGCCCGATCCGGGCGGATGGAGCCTCATGCTGTGGTGCCTCGTGCTCTGCCGCCGCATGCTGTGGGACCTCTTGCTGTGGGACCGGCTTTCCAGCCGGTCAGCCTTTGCGGAAGCAGGAATGGCCATTCCCGTTACGCTGTCACAGGTGCTTTCCGCCTCACGCCGCCTTCCCGGCCAGCTGCTCCGGACGGCCGTGATCGTCGGCCTGGCTGTGGCTCTGGGCGGTTGTTCGGCAGCGTCCGGCGGAGGGGGCGGGGGCGAGAGCGGGGGGGGAGACGGCGGGGATGACGCATACCTGAACATCGACGGGCCGGACTCCGACGGCGATCGGCTGTCGGATGCGCTGGAGTTGCAGATCGGAAGTGATCCCCGCCTGGCCGACACCGACGGCGACGGCATTTCGGACGGAGAAGAATACGACAACGGCTCGGACCCGACGCAAACGGACACCGACGGCGATGGTCTGGACGATGCGGCGGAACGGACCCTCGGCACCGACCCGGTCTCGGCGGACACGGATGGCGACGGGCTGAACGACCCCGACGAGGCAGCCGCCGGCACGGATCCGGTCAACCCGGACACGGACGACGACCGCATCAACGACCGACTGGAAATCCTGCTCGGCACAAGCCCGTTCCGGGCCGATGGCGACAACGACGGACTGTCGGATCTGTACGAACTCCAGCACGGCGTGGATGCCAACGCAACCGACGCGGACGGGGACGGCTTGAGTGATGGAGAGGAAGTCAACGTTACGGGTACGGATCCGCTGGAGCCGGATACGGACGGCGACGGGTTGACGGACGGGCAGGAAGTCGACGACACGGGCACCGACCCGCTGGACTCCGATACGGATGACGACGGCGTTTCGGACGGCGAGGAGGCAGGCTCCGGCTCCAACCCGACGGCGGACGATTCCGATGGAGACGGATTGTCCGACCAGCAGGAGGCCGAGCTCGGCACGGATCCCAACAACGTGGATACCGACGGAGATGAGCTCAGCGATTTCGAAGAGGTGGAAACCACGCTGACCGACCCGCTGCGCAAGGACACCGACGACGACGGATTGCTCGACGGCGTTGAAGTGACGGGCGGCACGGACCCGCTGGACGCCGACAGCGACGACGATTTCCTGACGGACTTCCAGGAGATCACGATCGGCACGGATCCGCTCCAGGCGGATACGGACGATGACGGACTGAGCGATTTCGATGAGTACTACGTGTACGAGACCGATCCGCTCGTGGACGACACCGACGAAGACGGGCTGCTGGACGGTGAGGAAACCGAGGAAGGCGAGGACGGAGTCGTCACGGACCCGCTCGATCCGGATACGGACAACGACGGTCTGAACGACGGCGACGAGCTGAAGTACGATTCCGACCCGACGGACGTGGATACCGACGACGACGGAGCGCTGGACGCGACGGAGGTGCTGGTCGGCTCCAACCCGACGAAGGCGGATACGGACGCGGACGGCATGAACGACGGGACGGAAATCGCCCTCGGCTGCAACCCGACCAAGCCGGACACGGACGGCGACGGCCTCAAGGACGGTGCGGAGGCGGGGTACGGGGGCGACCCGACCAAGGCGGATACCGACGGCGACGGCCTCAACGACGGGGCGGAGGTCGCTCTGGGCACCAAGGTCAACGACAGCGACACCGACAACGACGGGCTGTCCGACGGCGAAGAGACCGTGGCCGGCGCAGACGGCTACGTGACCGATCCGCTCGATTCCGACTCCGACAACGACGGCTGGAACGACGGCGACGAGGCCGACGCCGGCACAAACCCCACCAGCGCCGCCAGTCACCCGTAGGCGAAACCCCGGTGCCACTGCTCAAGCGGCACACGAGGGATGGGCAGTGTTCAAGAGCAGTGGCACGTGATCCGCGTCTGCTCAGCTCTGCGGGGGTAGCTGGCAGGTGTCGGATTCGTCCTGGCATACGAGCCCGGACTGGCAGTCGCCGTTGGTGATGCAGGATGCGCCGATGCCGGGCACGTTCTCGCCGCCGGGCGGCTGGCAGGTTTCGCTGGCGAACTGGCAGACCAGCCCCTCATCGCACTCCTCGTCCGCGGTGCAGTCGCCGCCGAGCAGCGTGGGGCCGGGGATGTCCGGATCGCCCTCGCCGAGAATCTGGCAGGTGTTTGTCGAGGCCTGGCACCGCGTGTCGCCCGGGCAGTCGTTGCTGGTCTCGCACGGGTCGCCGACCCCGGCGGTGCCACTGGTGCCCTCGAGCTGGCACGTCTGCGTGCCCGGCTGGCACTCCAGGCCGACTCTGCAATCCAGCGTCGTCTCGCAGCGGGTGCCGACGGGGTTTCTGCGGTACACGCGCGATCGGCAACCGCTCAGCACCGTCCATACCGTGATTCCCGCAAGCGCGAGACACGCCAGCTTTCGCACGCCGGACATATGCGCGTCCTCCCTGTTCTGCAGGATTCCGGAGGTCCCTGTCCGAGACGATGCCGTCCCGCGCGCCTCGGAATCCCTGTCGGTTTCCGCATTTGGATCCGTTCGCCGCCTTCCCGCCGCCGGCGCCGTCGTCAATACGTATCGGGCGCCTTCACGGTGAAGGCCTGGCGATGCTCGATGATGTCCTTGCCCACAACCACGAACGACCGCAGATCCTTGGGCATGTGTTCCACGAACTCCAAAGACGGCTGGAAGAGCCGGCCCTTGTATCCGCCCTCCCGCAGCCGCACAAAGTCCTGATGGGCCTGCTCGACCTGCACCGGCGGGATGAACGGCTGTCCCGTGCGGTCGAACATCGCGAGCCGCTCGTATCCGACGAACGGACCGGCCGTCGCCTCCTTGTGTGACAGCGTCTGGTACGTGTTCAGCCCGAGCACAATCGCGACGGCCTCCAGGAATGCGTCGCCGTACACTTCCTCCACCCGCAGGTAATGAGCGGCCACGTCGCGCCGGAGATCACGCACCTCGTCCGGGGTCAGCGGCCGCAGCCGGCGATTGCCCCAGAAATCCGGCTCGGCCACCGCGAGGCGGTCCTCGATGAAGTCCTCATCCAGCAGCGCGGCGCCCATGTCGTCGATCAGCTTGATCAGCCGGTTGTAGGCGAACCGTTCGGCGCTGTTGTTCAGGGCGGTCACGATGCGGTAGGGATCGTTCCAGTGATCCATGTTGCGCAGGGCGATGTTCGGCGCATCGAACAGGTCCTCGTCGTACTCCAGGAGGGAGCGCACCTCGACGACGAACCGCTGCCGGTAGGCGGCCACGGTGGCCAGGTCATTGGTCGGCGTGTCGGCGATGATTCGCATGTTGAACAGGTATCGCGTGGTACAGGCCTCCCACACGTCGCGGGGCACGTCGCCGACAATCCGGTTCGGGTTCAGCAGCAGGGCGGGCTGCCGGATGCGGGTGCGATCCAGCGCCGGGAACAGCAGGCCCGGCCGAATCTGGGCCAGCCGCTCCAGGGGATGCTCGGAGCTGGACAGGAACGGCAGGTTCACCGAGCTCAGCGGGTCCTTGCCCATGGGCAGTTGGAAGTACCCCAGGAACCGGCCCTCCTCGCGGTCCTGCCGCTCGCGCTCGTCATCCGGAAAGCGGGCCCGGATGACCAGGTGGGTCATCGACTTTTCCTCGATCTCGTTCTCGCCGCGGGCCAGGCCGGTCAGGGAGGACGTGTCCTGGGTGTTGGAGGCGGACCTGGTGAAGAACGACGAGATCGGCGTCACCCGGTTCGGACTGAGCTGCGTGGTGAAAGACGTCAGGTCGTTCTGGTCTCCCAGGGCGGTGATGCCGAGATTCGACTGGATGGTGCCCTGGCTGGAGTAGAACGTCATCGAGATCTTGGAGTTCCGCTCCTTCTTCTCGACCGTAGCCACCTCACGCGTGTCGTCATATCGCGAGCGGAACAGCGACCCGAACGAGCGTTCGTCGCGTCCCGGCCGCAGGGGGCGTCCGTCCAGCTCCTCCAGAAGGTCCGTCAGCCGGTCGGACAGCGCGGTCCGGTCTTCCAGCTCCACCAACCGGGTCTTGGTGATCACGGGGATCATCGGATCACGGAGCAGCATGGTCATCATCACGCGGTCGCGGATCATCTGCCGCTCCTCATCGCTCAGCGCGGTGGAGGAGCCGGGAATGGGCGTGATCTCAAAATCCTTGATGACCAGCCAGGTGCCGGCCGTGGCGCTCAGTTCGCTTAGGGCGCCGGTTCCGGTGGCCACGACCAGGTTCTGGTTCTGCTGCGAGATCAGGGCCGCAATGCCCTCAAACGTTTTGGTTTCCGGCCCCACCGGGACAGTGAATTTCTCCTTGTTCGGCGTCTTGAGAATCTTGTGCACGATCAGGTTACGTTCGATCCGCTCCCAGAACTGCCGCAGGCTGTCCACCACATCGTAGGAGAGCACGTGCTCGATGCCGTCGGGTCCGATATAGCTGAATCCGAAGCTCTGCTCACGCCCGTCGAAGAACACGTCGTCCGCCCCGATCGCAAAGCTCGTGCCGATGGTCGTGGTCTCGCGCGGCTGGACAAGGGAGGGCAGGACGTACGGCGGCAACTGCACCGCCGGCGTCCCCTCGGGTATCAGCCCCGCCGTGATGGCGTTGGCGTTGGTGATGCTGAGTTCCCGGTTGGCGATGGCGGTCAGGGCGTTGATGCCCACCTGGCGGATGACGGATTTCTCCGAGAAGCCGTACTGCGTGTCGTGCACGCCCTGGAATGAGGCATTCAACCGCGAGGCGACCGCCCCGTTCTGAATGTCGCGGTCCGTCAGGCGAACCACCTCCACGCTGATCATGGACTCTTCCGCCATCCGCCGCTCCAGCACGTCGGCCTGGTCCAGAAACGCCTTGACGTAGTCGCGGGGCAGCAGGATTTCCACGTCGCCCAGATCGCCGTCAAAGTGAATGCCCGGCTTGTCCACCGGGAACTCCGGGGCCGTGAAGCCCGCCAGGTCCGCCGCCTGGTTGATCTCGTCCACCAGCGGCTTGAGCCGGCCGATAAACTGCCCGTCCCGGACCACGTAGGAGAACCGACGCGACTCCTTCACCCACTTCGCCTGCGTCTCGTCCAGTTCTCCCTGCTCGTTGTAGACGCCGAGCGCCTCGCCGAACTGGCGTCGCACGGCCTCGCGCATGGCCTGCCCTTCTTTCAGGGCGGCGACCTGCCGGGCCGCGATCTCCTGGTAATAACCCGGCGCCGTGCGATCGATGCCAGGGTCGCCGGATTCCAGGAGCTGTCGCGCGGTCTGCATGACGCGGATGGCGACCCGAACGTAGTCGTCCTGGCTGACTCCGTGCAGCAGGAACCCGACCACCTCCTCCGCCGGCCCCGTGTACGCGCCGCCGGGCAACACCGGGTCCTCAATGCGGACCTGATTGGCGGCCGGGACCGGCGCGACGAGCAGATCGCGATCGGGAACAAAGCGATCCGCAAACTCGCCGGCCAGCACGGGCAGCAGGGCGTCCACCACCGCGCCCATGTTGACCCGTTTCACGGCGTCCAGACAGGCCGTTCGGTTTCCCTCGAACTGCAGGGGAATCGGGAGCAACTCCTTTCGATCCGTCAGCAGCGGCTCCAGATCGTCTGCCGTGAAGCGGGCAGTGAAAGTTGGCGCAGCGGGTGCCGCAGCCGGCGCCGGACAGGGGACCTGGATGGTCACGTTCTTGGACGTCTCTTCGGCCGGCGCGGCGGGTTCCGCCTGCGCGAGACCGGACAGCAGCAGCAAGCCCGTCAGCAGAATCGCGTTCATGGTATGGATCCTCTAATAGTGCAGTCAGGCACGATGCGAGGCGACCGCTCCACCCCGCCGTGCGATGCAATAACCGCGCCAAACGTTCAATCGCAGGCCACCGGCCGGAACCGCCTTGGGTTGTCCCCATGCTCCCGGCGATGCGCGCCGCCCAGTGCGAAGCAAGCGTGCGGGCCGCGCGCGTTCGCGTCACCTCGTGACGTACCGCGCGCCGAACGATGCACCGCCCTAGAAGCCGCCGCCCAGGTTCTTCATCGAATCGATGAAGAACGACAGGATGCCCGGCAGCGTCAGCAGCCCAACAGCCAGGTACGACAGCAAATCCAGAATGACAAACACGGAGTCAGTCCTTCCCGCAAATCGTCCACACAGGCCCGGGCGCCTGATTCGTTGTGTGGACCGGCGTGTGGCACGATACCCCATACCCCCACTGGTCCGGGCCTGGAACCCCACTATAGGAGGAAACGATGCGTATGGGTATTGAGATTCTCCCGGAAAGTTCCGTGACGACCTCGCGTGGATTCACGCCGCTGCCGAGTCCGAGGTCTTGCCCACCCCAACCGGCATCGCCGGCTTGGGACCCTACCTGCTCGTACTCGCGAGCCGGCCCGAGCGTACGGCGAGGCCTGTGAATTCCGACTTCTGCAGATTTGCGGTTGCAGGTTGACGTGCCGCCCCAAGCGCCCCTTCAGGCGTGAACGGATCGCCAGGTTACCAAGTGACGTCGGTTTTCAGTGTCCCAGCCCTCTCATTTTTCCCCGCCGCTTACCCGGCGCGGGGTACAAGCACCCTGGAGCATCGGCAGACATCGCGAAAGCGGGAACACCCAGCGGACCGACCTCCAACATGCACACGGCCGCCTCTTTGCGGCTTGAGAACGTCAGGCAACACCCCCAGCGGAGGCCGAGGCAACACAAGGCCGGCCCTCTGCGAACGATTGGCCGTTTCACCTGTACACGGTCGTCGCCGGTGATATTCTGGGCGCGGCGCGACGGCCGGCGGAGAAAGGGCGACGGCGTGGTCACCGTCTGGCCGCAGCCCCTTCTGGAAAGAGGAACCGTCATGGCGCGGCAGTTCTCGTGCTCATCATGCGGTCGGGTGATCGAGTCGGATGTTGTGCCGGGCCAAGCGGTGCGCTGCCCCTTCTGCGAGGCCGTCGTGACGGTGCCCGGGCCGTCCGCTCCGCCGATCATGCCGGGTCCGGTTCCGCAGGCGGCCGTCTCCGGAATGCCGCTGCAAACGGGTCTGGCCACGGGCTCGCTGGTCTGCGGGGTCATCGGAATGATCGGGTGCTTTCCACTGGCCATCGCGGGCCTTGTGCTTGGCGTCCTCGCGTTAACGAGAGCGAACGGCCAGCCGACGATGTACGGCGGTCGGGGGCGGGCGATCGGGGGCATCACTACCGGCGGCATCGGAACAGTTGTGACGCCGATCCTCCTGGTGTTGCTCGTCCTGTTGCCCTCGCTGTCGCGGGCGCGGGCGCAGGCCAAGCGGGTGCGCTGTACCGTAAACCTCACAATCATCGAAAAAGGCCTCTTCTTTTACGCCGAGGAGAATTACGGTCGGCTGCCCGCGGATCCGTTCCCAAAGCTCCTCCGGCTCGGGGAAATCGCTCCCGAGATGCTCGTCTGCCCGGGCTCGGCGGTCACCAAGGCGGATGTCGCGAACGACCCGTACGCATGTTACGTCTTCGTGTCCGGCGCAGCCGGTCTGCCGCTGGTTGGGCTCCCCGCGCCGGCTCGCACGGTGATCGTGTACGAGAAGAAGGGGCACCACCCGGATGGCGGCAACGTCCTGCTCGCCAACGGGCACGTGGAGTTCATTACTCCGTACGATCGAGTGCTGGAGATGGTGCAGGAGAGCGAGGCCCGACTGGAGGAAGTCCGCGCGGGACGAAGTCGCCGATGAGGGTGCGGTCACGCGGTGATGGATTGGACACGGGTCTTTGTGAGGGTTTCGAAGTCCGGATAGCAATCAGCAAACGGAGAAGGTGATGTCCATGCAGTTTCCCTGTTCATCCTGCGGTCGGGTGATCGAATCGGATGTGATGCCGGGTCAACCGGTGCGCTGCCCCTTCTGCGAGGCCGTCGTGACGGTGCCCGGGCCGGCCACCCCGCCGATCATGCCGGGTCCGGTTCCGCACGCGGCCTATACCGGCCTGCCGGTCCGTACGGGAATGGCCACGGGCGCCCTGGTGTGCGGCATCGTGGGCATGCTGACGTGTCCTGCGCTGGCCATTGTCGGCCTGGTGCTGGGAATCATTGCGCTGGTGCGGGCCAATAACGAGCCGCTAACCTACGGCGGACGTGGCCGGGCCATCGCGGGGATCTGCACCGGCGGCATTGGCTTGGTGGTGATGCCGTTGATGATCGCCATTCTGCTGCCGTCGCTGAGCCGGGCCCGGGAGCTGTCCAAGCGGCTGGTGTGCGGGGCCAACCTGAAGGGCCTCGGAACGAGCATGTTGATCTACATCAACGAGTACAACGCCGTGCCGGACGACATGTTTCAGACGTTTGTCGACATGGGCGACATCACGCCAAAGCAACTGATCTGCCCGTCGTCCGGCAAGACACTGGAGGACGTGCAGGCCGACCCGTACGCCTGCTATGTTCTGGTGCCGGGGATGGCGCAGGCCCTGGCGGCCGGCGTGACTGACGGCCGGCTTGTGGTCGCATACGAGCGGGACAACCACGCGGGCGAAGGGGGCAACGTGCTGTACGCCGACGGGCACGCCGAGTTCATCCGGCCATACACCAAGGTCGCCGAGCTGGTTCAGGATACGCAGCAGCGCCTGCCGGAGGCCCTGGCCCGCGCCCGCGGCCAATGAAGGCCTCAAGACAAGCAACGAGGCAATCCGTCGCAGCAAATCGCTCCGTGCCTCCGTGCCTTCGTGCCTCCGTGCCTTCGTGCCTTCGTGCCTCCGTGCCTTCTCGTTACAAACTCCTTACAACCCTTCCACCCGCCGCGCTGTAGACTAGAGCAGGACAGAGTCCGTTCGTAACAACAACGATTCGCAGGAGGCAAAGCCATGCAAGCGGCACGCTGGATGGTCACGGGGATTGTATTCACATGCACAATGACGATTTGGGCACAGGAACCGTTTGAAACCAAGGGCACCCTGGACGCAGTGACGGTCTATCGCGGGCAGGCCCTGGTCACGCGGCTGGTGGACGTGCCGGGGCCGGCCGGGCTTCGCGAGGTCGTGATTACAGACCTGCCCGGGCGCACGGTGGAGGGCAGCCTGTTCGCCGAGTCGGCCGATGGAGTGGAAATCCGCTCCGTCCGCTACCGCCTCCGCCCGGTGGCCCAGGACGTGCGCGAAGAGGTTCG
>CAZBFW010000122.1:0-9040 GCA_964491135.1 uncultured Phycisphaeraceae bacterium
CCCAACCCCACCCCATCCTACACTCTTTCCCTACACGACGCTCTTCCGATCTCCCTCCCGCCCGAGCTGGGACAGCTTGTCGTGCAGGCGCTGCTCGTTGAGCACGTACTCCACGTGCTTGCCCTTGCGGATCTGGTAGAGGGGAGGCTGTGCGATGTACACCTTGCCCGCTTCGATCAGCGGTCGCATGTGCCGGAACAGGAACGTCAGCAGCAGGGTGCGAATGTGGCTTCCGTCCACGTCCGCGTCCGTCATGATGATGAGCTTGTCGTACCGGCGCTTCTGAAGGTCAAAATCATCCTGGCCGATGCCGCACCCCACGGCGTAGATGATGTTCTTGATCTCCTCGTGCGACAGCATCTTGTCAATGCGGGCTCGCTCCACGTTCAGGATCTTCCCCCGCAGGGCCAGGATGGCCTGCGTCATCGAGTCACGGCCCTGCTTGGCGCTGCCGCCGGCCGAGTCGCCCTCGACCAGGTAGAGTTCCGTCTCCTCCACCGTTTTGCTCCGGCAGTCGGAGAGTTTGCCGGGCAGCCCCGCGCCGCTCATCGCGCTTTTGCGCGCCAGGTCGCGTGCCTTGCGCGCGGCCTCGCGGGCCTGGGCGGCCTGGATGCCCTTCTGCACGATCCGCTTGGCGTCAGAGGGGTTTTCCTCCAGGAAGTTCCGAAGCTGCTCGTTCACCGTCTGCTGGACGAAGGTCTCCACCTCCGGGTTCAGCAGTCGGACTTTCGTCTGCGACTCGAACTGCGGGTCCGGCACCTTCACCGACACGACCGCCGTGAGGCCCTCGCGCCAGTCTTCGCCCGTCGGCGTCAGGTCGCCCTTGAGCAGCCCGGCCTTGCGGGCGTAGGCGTTTGCCACGCGCGTCAGGGCGCTGCGAAACGCCGAGAGGTGCATGCCCCCGTCAATGTTCTTGATGTTATTGGCAAAGCAGACCGTGTTCTCGGTGAAGCTATCCGTGTATTGCAGGGCGATCTCGCAGCCCAGGCCCTGCTCCTCGTCGGTGGCCGCCAGCCGAATGACGCTTGAGTGCAGCGGCTCGGCGCCCTCGGACAGATGCTGCACGAATTCGCGAATGCCGTCGCGGAAGCAGAAGTCAAACTCCTTGTCCGAGCGCTCATCCACCACCTGGATGCGAAGACCCTCGTTCAGGTACGCCAGCTCACGGAATCGGGCCACCAGCGGATCCAGCTTGAACGCCGTATCCGGGAAGATCAGCGGATCCGGCTTGAACTCCACGCGCGTGCCCGACCCCGGCGTGTTCTCGGCCACCACGCGAAGCGGTTTGGCCGTCTCCCCGCGCTCAAACCGCATGGTGTACGTCTTGCCGCCGCGCTTCACCTCCACTTCGAGCCATTCGCTCAGCGCGTTCACCACGCTGACACCGACTCCGTGCAGGCCCCCCGACACCCGGTACGCCTTGTGGTCGAACTTGCCGCCGGCGTGCAGCACCGTCATCACGATTTCCAGGGCCGGACGCCCGTTGAGCTTCGGGTTCTCCATCTCCTTCGGCTCGACGGGAACGCCCCGCCCGTTGTCGACGACGGCACACGTGCCCTCTGTGGTGAACTTCACGAGAATCTGGTTGCAGAAGCCCGCCATCGCCTCATCGATGGCGTTGTCGATCACCTCGTACACCAGATGATGCAGGCCGGACAGCCCGGTCCCGCCGATGTACATCGCCGGCCGGTGACGCACTGCGCTCAGCCCTTCCAGCACCGTGATGCTGTCGGCGTCATACCCGCCCTCGGACCCCGCACCGCCCGCATCCCGCTCTGCAGGACCAACGTCCCCCGCGCGAACCTCTTCCTCGAGCCGCACGGGCAGATCACTTGTCGATTCCGTACTCACGCTCTGCTCGATCCTTCTTCTCTATCCACCGTCTCCGCCTCCGGCCCGCCGAAACAGTCGTCGCCATCCCCCACCTCAAAACGCAGGCGCCGGGCCTTGAACGACCGGCACGTCTGCAACAAATGGCTGCGCAGCTTCGTCAGCCAGCGCAACCGCATTGCCTCACGCGCCGGTGCGGACCTCGCCAGGATGACGACTTCCGATCCCCTGATTTCCCCCAGCGTGCACAGGCTGCGAAATTCCTCATCCACAAACGCCCCAATCGCCTCGCGCACGGCCCGGCGTTCCTCCAACGCCCTCTTTCGATCCGGCAGGCACGCCCCCACCGGAACCGCCTTGTCTCGCGGCTGCCGGTTCCGCACGATCCAATCCCACGTATGGCGGTTCGGCTCCATGCCCCCACCGACCCCTCGCCTCCTCTACGACAGATTCAAGGGCATCACAACGTACAGCATGTCCGGGCCGCAGCGCAGAATCCCGGGCCGATTGGACGCCTTCAAATCCAGCGTCACCCGCTCCGACTCCACGACCTTCAACGCATCCACCAGGAACACGGGATTAAACCCGATGTCCACCGGCTCCCCCTGAAAAGCCGCCAGCATGCGGACCACCGCTTCCCCCTCCTCCGGTGCCCTCCCGGTCAGGACGAGTTCATCCCCCTTAAACGACAGCTTCACGCTTCGCGATTCGTCGCTCGTCAGCAGGGCCGCTCGCCGGATGGCACTGAGAAACTCCGCCGTGTTCAAGTCCGCCTTCTTGTCACTGTCCGTCGGGATCACGTCCCGATAGTTCGGGAACTGCCCCTCAACCAGGGCGGAGCTTACCGTCGCCCGGCTGCAGCGGAACACGACCTGGTTCTCGTTCTCCGTCACGCTGACTCCCACGTCCCCGTCCGCCTCCCCCACAATCCGCATGAACAGGTTCAGGGCCTTGATGGGAACGATGGCCCGGATCGAGCGATCGGTGGCCGTCTTGGGCTTGCCTTCTGCGTGGGACAGACGCCGACCGTCCGTCGCAGTCAGGGACAGATGCCCCTTCTGCAGCTCCCACAGCACGCCGTTGATCGCGTAGCGGCTTGTCTCCCGAGCGGCGGCGAAGGCGGTCCAGCCGACCAGGCGCCGCAACTCCCCCGTCTCCAGCTCAAAGTCCGCGGGCCCGTCCACCGAAGGGACCGGTGGAAACTCCCGCGCATCCTGCTGATAGATCTGGAAGTGGCTGTCCTGGCCACGTACGTGGCACAGCCCTTCACTGGTTTCAATCGACAGGATCTCGTCTCCCGATTCCCGGACAATCTGGGACAGCTTGTCCGCTGAAACCAGAATGTCCCCTTTCTCTTCCACCTCCACCTGCGTCACGGTGAAGCGCACGCTGATTTCCAGGTCCGTGGCCTTCAGCACGCAGCAGTCCCCTTGTGCCTCCATCAGGACACACTGAAGGATCGGTTTGGGAGTCCGGGAGGCCGCTACACCACTGACCGCCGCGAGCCCCTCCGCAAGTTCATGACGATTCACACGCAGTTTCATGCGGAACTCTCTGTTGTTGGTTCCCCTTCTAGGGAACTGAAGTAGAAAAAAACAGTATCCGTCTTATGGCCTGTGAGAAGCGTCACTTCCGCCGGGCACGAATTCGTAACCTACTAGTATACCGGCGTTTCCACCATCTGCCACCCTGCTTGCCTGCGTGACAGAGCTGTAACGGTTTTCCCGGGACGTCACTGTTTTGTCCGCGGGCCCCATTGTTCCCTGCACGGCCCAACAGCACGGGGGCTGGAGTATGGCGCGAACCTCACATCACTTGTGCCCCGGCGTGTGAGCCGTGCCGGCCGGCCGACGCTGCAGAACCCGGGTGATCTCCTGGAGAGCGTCGTCGAGCTTGCCCTCCTGAGCCCGGAGCGTTCCGATCAGCCGGCTGGCGTGCAGGACGGTGGTGTGGTCACGCCCGCCGAAATAGGCCCCGATTTCCTCGAGGCTGTGGGACGTCAACTCGCGAGCCAGATACATGCACACCTGGCGGGGGCGAGCGATGGATTTGTGTCGCTTGCGCCCCTGGATGTCGCCCAGGCGGACATTGTACCACGCCGTGACGGCCTGCAGGATGTCCTGGATGGTTATGGAGGACGGGGCCTCCCGCTTCCCGAGGGCCTCGTATGCCACGGCCATGTCGATCTGGCCGCCCTTCATCTGGCTCATGGCGTCGATCTTGACCAGCGCCCCCTCCAATTCACGGATATTGCTGTCCACGCGCGAGGCGATGAACCGCACTACGTCTTCCGGCACCTCAATGCACCGCACCTTGGCCTTTTTCCGGATGATCGCCATCCGTGTCTCCAGGCACGGCGCGTCGATCCGCGCGACCAGCCCGGAGTTGAACCGGCTGACGAGCCGCTCTTCCAGGCTGGGGATTTCCGACGGCGAGCAGTCGGCGGACAGCACGATCTGCCGCTGGCCCTGGTGCAGCGTGTTGAACGTGTGAAAAAACTCTTCCTGGCTGCGCTCCCGCTCGGCCAGAAACTGGATGTCATCGATCACGAGCGCATCCACGTGGCGGTACCGATAGCGAAACCGGTTCAACGCCCCCCGCTCTACCGCCTCGATGAAGTGATTGGTGAATGTTTCGCAGGAGATATACAGGGCCCGCAGTTCTTCCGGGTGGGCTTGCACACCGTGGCAGATCGCCTGCAGCAGGTGCGTTTTGCCCAACCCCACATTCCCGTGGACAAACAGTGGGTTGTACGCCCGCCCGGGACTCTCCGCCGCCGCCACGGCCGCCGCATGCGCCAGGCGGTTGCATGGGCCGATGACGAAGTTCTCGAAGACGTAGTCCGAGTTCAGGGCCAGACCACCGTCTTCATGGACGAACGAGGGGGTCCGCCCATATTCGTCCTCAAGCTCCTCCGTGCCACTGGACCGGAACGCCACGCTGACCAGCCGGCCGGTCGCCGCCTGGGTTGCCTCTGCGAACGGGCGGGCACAGTGCTGTTCCAGGTATCGCATCTGGGCGGGATTGGCCGCGGTGATGGTCAGCACGCCGTTGGTCAAGCCGCCAGGCTCCAGGTGGACGAACCAGCCCCGGACCAGGTCCGGGTGGTTCAACCGCACATGAGCCATGATGTCCGTCCAGAGGGACGCGCCGATGGTTGTCATTGTCTCCACAAACGCCCCGAACAGCCTCGCACCGGAGCACTGGACCGCACAGCGTACCCGGTCTCGGTGAGACCAGTATGTAACACGTTTCTACATAGCAAGTTACACAACAGACACGCTCGCCGTAGCGACGTGACCCGTATTGTACCATGAACCGTCTTTTCCGCCATCCCCAAAAGAAAATCACAGCTTGTACACACGGCGGGAGAGGGGCCTGGCTCTTGCGGGACGTCAGGGCGCGTGTGCCAGCCCGCAGAGCCGCGCAGGGGTGATGTGTTTTCTGCCGCTGAGCCGACCTAGGAGTAGCAGGTCGCTTGATCGAACGTGCCGCACCGCTACGATGACGGTGAACGGAGGTAAACTGCGCAGCGACTGGCCAGGACGGCAGCTATGAGACAGACCGGAGCGTCGTCCCCGTCGGCCGGGGAGTCCCAACTGACTCTTTCGTTCTCAGACGGCCGGCCGGGGTTGTCCCCAGCGGAAACTGTGAAGAGAGCCCCAAAAACCAAATCGACGGCGGCCAAGTCGCGCCCCGGCCGCGCGCGCGGCCTCTCGGCCGAGGAGATGGCCCGGCAACAGCGGGAGATCTCCGTTTCGGAGTTCTTCGCAAAGAACCGCCACCTGCTCGGATTCGACAACAAGCGCAAAGCCATGCTGACCACCGTAAAAGAAGCGGTGGACAACAGCCTCGATGCCTGCGAAGAGGCCGGCATTCTGCCGGACATTCGGATCGAGGTTGCCCAGCTTACCGAAGACCGCTTCCGCGTTTGCGTTCACGACAACGGCCCGGGGATCGTGAAACAGCAAATCCCGAATATCTTCGGTAAGCTGCTTTATGGTTCGAAATTCCATAGACTTAAGATGGCACGCGGGCAGCAGGGAATCGGCATCAGCGCCGCCGGCATGTATGGCCTGCTGACCACCGGCAAGCCCATAAGCATCATCAGCCGGATCGCGGGCAAGAAGGACGCCCACCACTACAAGCTGGCCATCGACACCAAGAAAAATAAGCCGGACATCATCCACGACGACGCGGTGGAGGTGGACTGGGCCCACGGGACCAGCGTCGAGATCGAGCTGGAGGCCAGCTACGTGAAGGGCCGCCAGAGCGTGGATGAGTACGTGGACCAGACGGCCATCGCGAACCCGCACGGGAGCTTTGTGTACCAACTGCCCACCGGCGAGGTCCGGGAGTACGCGCGCAGCGTACATGAGCTGCCGCCCGCCCCGCGGGAGATCAAGCCGCATCCGTACGGCATCGAGCTGGGCACGCTCATGAAGATGCTGAAGGAGACGGAGTGTCAGCAGGTGGGGGCGTTTCTCCAGGCGGAGTTCTCCCGGGTCAGCCCGACCATCTCCAAGGCGGTCTGCGAGACTGCCGGCCTTACGCCGCGCACCTGGGTGAAGACGGTTGACCCCCAGACGGCTGAGAAGCTTTACAACGCCCTGCAGAAAACGCGCATCATGGCGCCGGCCACCAACTGCCTGGCTCCCATCGGGGCGGAGGCGATCCTGGCCGGCCTGCTGAAAGGCATCAAGGCGGAATTCTACACGGCCACCACCCGGCCCCCGGCCGTCTACCGCGGCAATCCGTTCCAGATTGAAGTCGGAATCGCCTACGGCGGCGAGCTTGGCGGCGACTGGCTCCGCGGCGACAAGAGCAATGGCGATACGACCGAGCCGCCCGAGACCCGCGTGCTCCGCTTCGCCAACCGCGTGCCGCTGCTCTACCAGCAGAGCGGATGCAGCATGTACCGCTCGGTGGTGGAAACGGGCTGGAACAAGTACGGCCTGTCGCAGTCACGCGGCTCGCTGCCTGCGGCGCCGATGGTTGTGCTGGTCCATATGGCCAGCGTCTGGGTGCCGTTCACGTCGGAGTCGAAGGAAGCCATCGCCGACTACGATGAGATTCGCAAGGAAATCAAGCTGGCGATCGCCGAGTGCGGGCGGCGGCTGGGCGTATTGTTGAAGCGAAAGCGGACGAAGGTGGCGTACGCTCGCCGGCGTGATGTGTTCACACGCTACATTGACGAGGTGGTCAGCGCCGTCGGCGAAATGACCCGCGTGAACCGTGCGAACTTCCGCGGGAACCTGATGAAGATGTCGGAGCGTTACACGGCCGCGGCGGATATGGATTTCGACGATCACGGAAACGTCGTTCACAAATCCAGCGAGCCGGGCCTGACGGATACGATCGTTGTGGATCGAAGCGATGGCGGCGAGCCCGACGAGCCGGAACAAGGCGTCCTGTTTGAGGATGAGGCGCCCCCGCCGCCGACAGGGAAGCCCGCCCGCCCGAGGCGCAAGAAGTAGGGTCCGCCGCGCGGACCAGAAGATGTACGTATGCCCAAGACTCCGAAGAAACCTAAAGATGCTGCCGCGTCTGCAACGCCGTCGCCTCGCCGTGCCAAGGGCGACGGGCAGGCCACGCAGGCCAGGCTCGCCAAGCTGGCCGACGCCGTCGTTGCCCTGGCCGAGAAGCACAAGGACCCGTTTGTGGACATCCCCATTCGGGCCCTGAGCAACGTCAGCTTCAATGAAAAAACCCGCTACATCGAAATGGGCGACAAGACCCAGCGGCGGAACTTTTTCAACTACGGCCAGGCCAAGCGGTTCATGCAGACCATGCTGGTCGCGTCCAAGTGCAAGCAACTGGTGGACGAGGACAAGACGGCCAGCATCCGTCAGATCTACTACCTGGCCAAGCACACCATCAAGGGCACCAACGAGAAGACGTTCGACGACCAGGATGAATCCGACCCGATCCTGGAAGATCTGGAGGTGGCGCTGGACTCCCTGCGGGAGGAGCTGCACATCTTCGCGAGCAATCGCGGTAACCTGGTCGGCCCGATCACACTGGTGGACTCCGGGAACGAACTGGACTGCACCCGCATGGGCTCGGCCGGGTACGCCGTGCCCAGTATCGTCGAGCCGGACATCATCCAGTTTAAAAAGTGCAAGGCGAAGTTCATCCTGCACGTCGAAAAAGACACGGTGTGGCGCCGCTTCTACGAGGATCGGTTCTGGGAGAAGCACAACTGCATTGTCTCACACGGCTCCGGCCAGCCCACCCGCGGCATGCGCCGGCTGCTCCACCGCATGCACAACGAGCTGAAGCTGCCGGTCTACGCGCTGCTCGATTGCGACCCGTGGGGGTACTACATCTACTCCGTCATCAAGCAGGGCTCGATCAACCTGGCCTACGAATCGCGGCGGATGGCCGTCCCCGAAGCCGTGTTCATCGGCGTGTCCGCGTTTGACTACGAGCGGTACGAGCTGAGCGACGACGTGAAGCTGGGTCTGGACAGCGCCGACGTGAAGCGCTGCAAGCAGATCCTGGCGTATCCGTGGTTCGAGGGCAAACGCCCCTGGGAGAAGGAAATCAAGAAGCTCGTCCGCAACGGCTTCAAGATGGAAGTCGAGGCCCTCTGCAACAAGTCGCTCAGCTTTGTTACGGAAGAGTACGTGCCGGCCAAGCTGAAGGACAAGAAGCAGTGGCTGGATTGACGGATGATCGTGCGCCGGGGCGCATTGTGCGATGATCGATGTCGCTCTCGTTTCGCATCTATCACCTGAAGTTGCCCGACATCAGAAAGCGCGCCGGCCGGACGCGCGAACGCCTGCGCCGGGCCCGGCTGGCCGCCGCGTCGGCGCATCCTGACTTTCAGAAACGCCTGCCCCACCGCGCGATCGAAATGGCCTGCCTGCGCAAGCAGCGCCTGGGCGATCTTGGCGTTCGTCGTTTTCGCCGGAGCCTTGTGGACATCCTGTCTCCGCTCGCGCCCGGAACGGTCATTGTGGCCAACTACGGCCCGACGGAGGACGAAGAGGCCGCGCTGCCTTTTCCCGTGCCCACCGACGTGCCCTTCGAACCCGTGGACATGAACGGCGCAGGCGGACCGGACCTCGTCGAGGTCAACCTTCGGGCCCAGGGTTGGTCGGTGGACGACTGGACGAACTCGTTGGGTGACAAGGTGCCGCCGCTGGAGGTCTACGAGCGCAGGGGGCGCTCGGCGACATCGAAGCCCCCAGAGCATTCCGAGATC
>CAZBFW010000123.1:0-9025 GCA_964491135.1 uncultured Phycisphaeraceae bacterium
CACCCTATCCTACACTCTTTCCCTACACGACGCTCTTCCGATCTTGGCGCTGGACAGGATATCCTTGCGGGCCAGATCCAGTTCCCGGATCGTGAAGCCGTGCTCCACCGCTTGCTGGACAGCCATCACGAGCTGGTCGAGCATCTTCTCCCAGTTTTTCGGCTCGCCGTTGACGGAGCCTGCGACACCGGTTGCCTGGGCGAAGAAGCTGAAGACGTTCACCTGGCCTTCGCGGTACGCCGCGTCACCCTTCTGGACGGCCTCCTCCAGGCGGCGGTTCACGATCCAGGATCCGATCCTTTCAACCAGGTCTCGCCGGAAGGCACTCTCGGTGGTGACCGGTCCGCGGCCCGGGTCCACGCGCATCATCTCGACCTCGGCGGTGGTGATCTCCGGGTCAGACACGACGATGGCCCGCGTCTGGGTGAACGGAGCGATCTCCGCCTGGTGCTGCTTCGGCAGTGGGGCCTCGGGCTTGTACGAGCCGAAGTGCTTGCGGATCAACGGAATCTGGGCCTGCGGGTCCGCATCCCCCACGACGATCAGCGTCATATGCTCCGGCCGGTACCACGTGCGGTAATACGATTCGAACTGCTCTTTCGGAAACTTCTCGATCTGTTCGACCAGGCCCAGCGGCAGACGGACGGCAAACCGCGATCCGGGCAGCAGCTTGGGGAACAGCTCCTCCTGGATTCGCTGCTCGGGACTCTTGCGGGCGGTCACCTCCTCCAGGATCACGCCCCTTTCCTTCTCAATCTCCTCCTTCAGCAGCAACAGCCGAAACGCCTGGTCGGACAGGCACAGCATTGCCTTGTCGATGGTCGCCTCCTGCGTATCGGGCGTGTACAACTGGTAGGCCGTCTGGTTGAAGCTCGTGAAAGCGTTGATGTCGCCGCCGAACTTCATACCGATACTCTCGAAGTACTCCACCACCTTGCCGGGCGGGAAGTTCTCCGAGCCGTTGAAGGCCAGGTGCTCCAGGAAGTGGGCCATCCCTTGCTGGTCATCCGCCTCGTTGAGCGAGCCGGTGTCCACGTGCAGCATCAGGGCCATCTTCCCCGGCGGATTGGCGTGCTGCCGGATGATGTAACGCAACCCGTTGTCCAACTGTCCAAACACAAGGCTGGAATCGCGGGTCAGCGATGCGTCCTCCGCCGCAGCCGCCGCTGCCACGAACGCCAGAACTCCCAGATACAAACCCATTCGCCAGGCGCGGATCATGCAAACACTCCTCTTGAAATCACAACAGTCCGGGTGGATCGTAAACCACCAGTGTACAAGAAGGGTATCCTTCGCGATTCCCGTTCGCGTGTAAGAAGTCGTCCGGATCGGTCGCGGAGAGGTTACGCCGTCAGGACGTCTGTCGTTCGGCTGACGACGGCTTGTTCATGCTGAAGCAGGAATCCCTTGCGCCAGAGCCCGCCGCCGTAGCCGTGCAGCGATCCGGCCGCGTTGATCACGCGATGGCACGGCAGGACGATGGCCAGGCGGTTGGCCCCGTTGGCTGCGCCCACGGCACGCGACGCGCCGGGACGGCCGATCCGCCGGGCCAGCTCGCCGTACGAGATCGTCTGTGCGTAGGGAATCCCCTTGAGCCCGCACCAGACGGCTCGTTGAAAGTCGGTGCCGCGCACGTCGAGCGGCACGGAGAAGTCGCGCAGCGTGCCCGAGAAGTACGCCGCCAACTCCTTTGTCGCGCGGTCCAGGTGCACGTTCGACCCGTCCCGCAGGGTCACGTCGTACCGCCGGGCGAACGATTCGGCGTCGCCCTTCGTGCTGTGATCGTCAAACGTGACCAGGCACAACCCGATGTCGGTGGCCGCAATGCGCAGCGACCCGATCGGACTGGCAACGGTCGTCGTGTGTAACGATGGCATGGCTGCGCCCTCCTCGCGTCGATGGGCGGAACGCGCTGTGGTCATGGTCGCGGCTGTCCGGCCCGGACCGCCTGGACGAATTCGGCCGCCCGGTCGGTATCCACGGGCTCGTCGCAGCGTCGTCCGGGTTTGAGGCTCGACCCCACGATGACGCCGTCCGCATGTTGCAGCAGTTCCGTCACAGTCTCTTTCGTGGCGCCGCTGCCGACGAGCAGAGGCCGGTCGGGCACCACGGCCCGCACGCGGCGCAGGTCGTTCAGGTCGACGCCGCGTCCGGTGGTGGGCCCGGACACGATGAGCATGTCCGCCTGGCCGCGGTAGGCCGCTTCCTCAGCAGCCAGGCCGATGTCCGGCTGGCTCAGCGGCGTGGCGTGCTTGACGTGTACGTCGGCCAGAATGCCGATGTCATGTCCCAGACGCTGGCGCAGCCGCAACGTGTCGGCGGCCTTGCCCTCGATGATCCCCTGATCCGTGGCCGCCACGCCCACGTGAACGTTGACCCGGATGAACGCCGCCCCGATCGCGGCGGCAATGGCCATGGCCGCCGCCGCGTCGTTGCGCAGCACGTTCAGGCCGACGGGCACGCCGGACGATTGGAGCACCTCTCGAGCAACGACGGCCATGGACGAAATCGTGATAGGGTCCACCCGGTCGGCCGCGAACGGGGCGTCGCCGAAATTCTCCACGATCACCGCGCCGAAGCCCGCGCCGGCCAGCACCCGCGCATCGGTCACCGCCCGCTGAATGATCACGTTGAGGGGCAGGC
The DNA here is from genome assembly GCA_964491135.1 of uncultured Phycisphaeraceae bacterium. Lineage (GTDB taxonomy): Bacteria > Planctomycetota > Phycisphaerae > UBA1845 > UBA1845 > JAFGJQ01. Next base: position 2,644 of record CAZBFW010000123.1, read on the forward strand.
GGTTCTGCGGACTGCCCGGCAGAGCCGGCAGATGCACCATGCCGATCAGAATGGGTCGAGGCAGTTCAATCATGGCGAACCCGTTTCCTGGGCCTTCGGGAGCATAGCCGGCGGCCGGAGGGTGTCAATCCGATCCCGGCGGCACGGTCGGTGGCGGAATCCCCGGGCGCCTCGTGGTCGAGTATAATCCGTCGCGGATGACTGTTGCTGCGGACCCATCCTTCCCCTCCGGCCGGCGAGGTCGTATTGCGGCGCCGCTTCTCTGCGCCATCCTGGCCGCGGCCTGCTATCTCAACACGCTGGGGAACGATTTCGTCGTGGATGATTATCCGATCATCGCAAACAACCCGGTGGTCACGGAATCGGGACAATGGATGCAGATCTGGCGCACTCACTACTGGCATCAGTCCACGCACGCGTACGCTCACCCGGACCTCCTGTATCGCCCCGTTACGATTCTGTCCTACCGGGTGAACCGCCTGCTGCTGGGACCGCATCCGTTCGGTTTTCACCTGGTGAATGTCCTGCTTCACGCCCTGGTAACAGCGCTGGTGGTCCGTCTCGCCTGGCGGATGAGCCGGCTGCCCGCCTGCGCCGTCGTCACCGGCCTGTTGTTTGCCGCGCTGCCCATTCACACGGAGGCGGTGGCCAACGTGGTGGGCCGTGCGGAACTCCTCGCCGCCCTGTTTCTCCTCCTGGCGTTGTATGCATTTGAACCGCGTCCGCCCGGCGCGCCGGCGATCCGTGCGGCGCGGTGGCTTGCCGGGGGCGCGGCCGTCTTCCTGGCCCTGGGGGCCAAGGAAACGGGGGCCGCCGCGGTCGTGCTGGTGCCGCTGTTCGACTGGTATTGGCCGCAACAGGAGGCGACGTCGCGCGCACGCCGACTTCGGCGTGTCGGTATCCTGCTGACGTCGGCCCTGGCCCTGGCCGCCTACCTCCCCTTGCGCTACATCGCCCTCGGCGGACAGCTTCGCCAGCCGCTGACGGTCAGCAAGACAACGAACCTGATGGTGGATGCGACGCTCTGGGAGCATCTGTGCGGTGTCCTGCAGCTCTGGGGCACGTACTGGGCACGCACATTCTGGCCGCATCGGCTGACCATCTTCGCGACCATCAACGACGTGCAGTTGGCGGACTCTCTGCTTCAACCGTTCGTGGCCTTTGGAATACTGGTGACGCTGGGTCTGGGCTGGGCCGTGGTCTGGGCGTGGCGGCGAAGATTCCGAGAACCGGCCCTCTGGGCCGCGGCCCTGCTGATCAGCTATCTGCCGGTTTCGAACGCGCTGATCCTGATCAAGACGTTCCTGGCGGAGCGGACGTGGTACCTTCCTTCGATCTGGGGGGTGATGCTGGTGGTCTGGGTCGCCTGCGTACCCGGGCTCCGCCTGCATGTCCGGGGCGACAATCGCCCGAAGTGGATCCGGCCGGCGGCAGCCGTGCTTTGCGGCGTGCTTGTGGTGCTGGGCGCGGGGCGCTGCCTTCTGCGCAACGCCGATTGGCGCGACGACGCAACGCTCACCCAGGTGACGTACCGCGACTGCCCCGCGAGTGTCAACGCGCAATTGAACTACGGATCGTGGCTTTGCGGCGAGGGCCGGATCGCCGAGGGCATCACGCTGCTGCAGAAGGCCGTTTTGGTGGATCCGGGATTCATCGCCGCGCGGCGGGCCCTGGGCGAGGCCTTGCTGTTGGCCGGGGATCTGCCCGGCGCGCTGCATCACCTGGTAATTGCCGACACGCAGATTCCGGGGCACGCTCCCACGCAGGCCCTGCTGGCCCGCGTGCGATCGGCGCTTGACGATCACTGGGCGGCGCAGATTCAGGAACGGGAGACGCAGCACCGTCAGAACCCGGATGATCCGGACGCCCTGTTCGCCCTGGCGGATGCGCTGGCCCAGGCCGGCCGCCCGGCGGAGGAGATTGCGCGGCTGGAGGCTTCTCGGCCCCGATTCCAGGACCAGCCGCGCTTCCTGCATCGCCTGGCGGTGGCCTACGCGATGGCAGCCCGGCGTAATGAGGCGGTCGCCTGCTATCGGGAACTGCGGACACTTGTTCCGGAAGATCCGGTGGTGGCCGTCGAACTGGCCATGCTGCTCCTGGAGTACCAGACTTCCGAGGGATTGGACGAAGCAGACCGACTGACGAACGAGGCGATGCGGAGTGGACCCCATCAGGTACCGGTGTTAATCGCTCGCGCCGAAGTCCTGGCGCTGCGCGGCCGCCGACGGGAAGCGGCGGCCCTCTACCGCACACTGGCTTCAGGGATTCCCGCGACCGACCCGCTCCATGAACGTTGCCGGCTCCGCGCCGAGTTCCTGGAACGATAATTCGCCCTCACCTTGCAGGGGCAGGGACTCACAAGCCGACCCAGGAGGGGATCCAGCGGATCGCGGCCTGAAGGAGGATGAGCGAGTACACGCCGGCGATCAGGTCGTCGCACACGACGCCCCAGCCGCCCGGCCATCGCCGCTCGATCCAGTTGGCCGGCGGGACCTTGACGATGTCGAGCGCCCGTTCCAGGAGGAACCCCGCCACCACCAACTGCCAGGTCGGCGGAACACCGATCATGGCCACGAAAAAGCCCGCCAGCTCGTCCAGCACCAGCTTGCGGGAGTCTTTCTCGCCCAGGATGCGGTCGCCCTCGCCGTGCACCCAGACCGCAACCAGCGTGAACACGATGGTCACGGCCACGTACGCCCACACAGGCAGGAGATGCATGAGCAGGTAGAGTGGTATTCCCGCCACGGCCACAGCCACCGTCCCCGAGGCCGGGGCGTGACCCAGCGGACCGATGGAGCCGATTCGCAAGAGCCATCTCTGTCCCGGTGTGGGTGCGTCATTCATGGACCGCGTCCTGCGCCTGGAAACGTAGCGCTTTGCCGCACTGGACACCCGATGCACCCGCGGGGCCCCCGCCGGCCGCCTTGCCGCATCTGGGCAGGCTGAATACTATGCTCGGCCGGGCTTGCCAACAAGAACCGAAGAGCGAAGGTATGCAATCACGCTTTCTGGACGCGCTGGCCGAACGAGTGCTGATCTTCGACGGTGCCATGGGCACCAGCATCCACGCTCTGGAGTTGCCGCTGGACGACTACCAAGGGCTGGAGAACTGCAACGAGATTCTGGTCCGGACCCGGCCGGATGCGATTCGCCGGATTCACGAGTCTTTCCTGGCCGTCGGGTGCGACGCCGTCGAGACGAACACCTTCGGCGGCAGCGGGGTGACCCTGGGTGAGTTCGGGCTCTCGGAACAGACCCGCGAGCTGAACCGGCTGGCGGCGGAGATTGCCCGTCAGGCTTGTGACGCGTTCCGCACGCCGGACCACCCTCGCTTCGTAATCGGCTCCATCGGCCCGGGCACGAAGCTCATCACGCTGGGGCAGATTGACTGGGATCGTCTGCACGGGGGCCTGGCGGAGCAGGTGCGTGGCCTTCTGGACGGCGGGGTGGACGCCCTGATGGTTGAGACGTGCCAGGATCTCCTGCAGGCCAAGTGCGCCGTCGTGGCGGCCCAGGACGTGATGGCAGAGTACGGCCGCGAATTGCCCATCATCTGCTCCTTCACGGTGGAGACGACCGGAACGCTGCTGGTCGGCACCGAGCCCGCGGCCGCGGTCACGGCACTGGAAGCGTACGACGCGGTGAAGGTCATCGGCATCAATTGCGCCACCGGTCCGCAGGAGATGACCGAACACGTCCGGGTCGTGGCGGGCATGACTGACCGGTTCGTGGCCGTGCTCCCGAACGCCGGCTTGCCCCAGGTGATCGACGGCCGGACGCATTACGCCCTCACGCCGGACGAGCTGGCCCGCTGGCTGGAGGAGTTCGTGCGGGACGACGGCGTGAACCTCGTCGGCGGCTGCTGCGGCACCACGCCGGAACACATGGTGAAAGTGGTGCAGTCCATCGGGCGCCGGGCCCCCAAGGAACGCTCGCCCAAAGCGGAGCCGTCGGTCACCAGTCTCTACCAGGCGGTGTCCATCCGCCAGGAGAACACCGTGTTGTCCGTGGGGGAGCGAACGAACGCCAACGGCTCGAGGAAGTTCCGCGAGCTGCTGGCCGCCGGCGACGTGGACGGCATGGTGCAGATGGGGCGCGAGCAGCTCCGGCACGGCAGCCACCTGCTGGACGTCTGCACGGCCTACGTCGGGCGGGACGAGACGGCGGACATGGAGAAGGTCATCCGGCGCTTTCGCACAGACGTGCCGGCACCGCTCATGATCGACAGCACCGAGCCGCCCGTCCTGGAGACCGCCCTGAAGCTGGCCGGCGGCAAATGCGTGATCAACTCCGTGAACCTCGAGGACGGCGAGGAGAAGTTCGACCGGATCTGTCGCCTGGCTCGCCGGTACGGCGCGGCGCTGGTCGCCCTGACCATCGACGAAGATGGCATGGCCAAGACCGCCCAGCGCAAGCTGGAAGTCGCCCGCCGCATCTGCACGCTGGCGACGCAGCGCCACGGCATCCGTCGCTCAGACCTGATCTTCGATCCGTTGACGTTTACCATCTGCACGGGAAACGCGGACGACCGTCGCCTGGGCCTGGAAACGCTGGAGGCGTTGTGGCGGATCAAGGCCGATCTGCCCGGCGTGCACACGCTGCTGGGCGTCTCGAACGTGAGCTTCGGACTCAAGCCGCCCGCCCGGCGCGTGCTCAACAGCGTCTTTCTGCACCATGCGTACGAGGCCGGGCTGGATGCGGCCATCCTGCACGCCAGCGGGATCATGCCGCTGTTCAGGATCGACGAACGGCAGCGGCAACTCGCGGAAGACCTCATCCACGATCGTCGGCGCGACGGGTATGAGCCGCTGATGGAGTACGTGAACCTCTTCCCGGATGAGGCGGCCGCCCCGCCTGAGAAAACCGAGGCGCCCAGAAGCGTGGAGGAACGACTCAAGCACCGCATCATCCACGGGAACCGCGTCGGCCTCGAGGATGACCTGCTCGAGTGCATGGGCACCACGCCGGCCCTGGACATCATCAACGACATTCTGCTCGACGGCATGAAGACCGTGGGAGACCTGTTCGGCGCCGGGCAGATGCAGCTGCCGTTCGTCCTGCAGTCCGCCGAGACCATGAAGGCCGCGGTGGCGTTTCTGGAGCCCTACATGGACCGCGCTGCCGAGTCGGAGCGCGGTTCCATCGTGCTGGCCACCGTGCGGGGCGACGTGCACGACATCGGCAAGAACCTGGTCGACATCATCCTGACCAACAACGGGTACGTGGTGTACAACCTGGGCGTCAAGCAGCCGGTGAACAGTATGCTGGAGGCGTTCGAAACGCACAACGCCGACGCCATCGGCATGAGCGGACTGCTGGTCAAATCCGCGGTCGTCATGGGGGAGAACCTCGACGTGCTGCGCGAGCGGGGAATTCGCGTGCCCGTTATTCTGGGCGGCGCCGCCCTCACCCGGAAGTACGTGGAGGAGGATCTGCGCCCACGCTACGACGGACCGCTGTTCTACGCCAAGGACGCCTTCGACGGCCTGGAACTCATGAACAAGATTGCGGCCGAAGAGGTCGCCCCGGCCGCCCGGCCCGGCCGCCCGCCGGCCCGCGTCACGCCGGAGGCGGAGGGGCCCACGCCCGCCCGCTCCGGGATCGCGCGCGACGTGCCCGTCCCCACGCCGCCGTTCTGGGGCCGACGGGTGGTGGAGCGGGTTGAGGTGCGGGCGGTGGTGCCGTACCTCAACCGAAAGATGCTCTTCCAGGTCCAGTGGCAGTACAAGCGGGCCGGCCGGCCGAAGGAGGAGTACGACCGGTTCGTGACGCAGGAGGTCGAACCGATCTTTCACGACCTGCTGTCCCAATGTGAGCAGGAAGGCATCATCCGGTGCCAGGCCGTCTACGGCTATTGGCCGTGCCAGTCCGACGGCGACCTCCTGCTGGTTTTTGACCCGAACGACCCCGCCCAGTGCCTGGCCGAGTTCGAGTTCCCCCGTCAGCGGAAGAAGCCGTACTGGTGCCTGAGCGACTTCTTCCGCCCGGTGGACAGCGGCGAAATGGACGTGGTGGCCTTCCATGTTGTGACGGCCGGTCGGCGGGTGACCGAGGTGGCGCACGAGTGGCTGACGGCGAACCGGTATCGTGACTATCTGCACCTGCACGGGCTTGGCGTAGAGACGGCCGAAGCTTTCGCGGAGTACCTCCACAAGCAGATCCGCATGGAGCTGGGCATTGCCGGGCACGATGCCCGCGAGATCGAACGGCTTTTCCAGCAGGGCTACCAGGGCAGCCGCTACAGCTTCGGCTACCCTGCGTGCCCCCGCCTGGAAGACCAGGTGAAGATCTGGCCGCTGCTCCATCCGGAACAGATCGGTCTGGCCTTGTCGGAGGAGTTCCAGATGGACCCGGAGCAGAGCACCACCGCCCTGATCTGTCA
>CAZBFW010000124.1:0-9021 GCA_964491135.1 uncultured Phycisphaeraceae bacterium
CCCCACCCTATCCTACACTCTTTCCCTACACGACGCTCTTCCGATCTCTCCTTGCGGGCCCGGCGACGCTGCCAATAGGACGGCGACCGGCCCGCCCGCTCGGCGGACCGCTCGAACGACGTGTAGCCCTGGGAGAAGTCGTAGCCGAACTCGCCGCCCTCATCGTACATCCCCATGCGAATCTGCTGCCGCTGCTGCATGCAGGTGACGTATCCGAAAAACGCCAGGGCGAACAGGATGTACGCCTGGGAGAAGATACCGATCACGGCAAACCCGATCGCCCCCACCATGCCGATGCCGCTGGCCAGCATCATGGAATCGCGAAAGCCCATGCTCGGCCACAGCAGAGACTGGAGAACCTTGCCGCCGTCCAGCGGGAATACGGGCGCCAGGTTGAACAGAAGCAGGCAGAGATTCAGCCCGAAGAAATACGCGATCCACCACTGCCACTGGGCACGGAGAACCCCCAAGCCGCCGACCGGGTCGAACGGCCGGAACGGATTCCACGGCACGGACGCGAATGTCCCCGTGGACAGCACCAGCACGGCGGCCGCGAGCACGCACAGCACGGGGTGAACGGCCGGCCCGGAAAGCGCCGTAATCAGATGGGCGCGCGGCGTGTGCGGCGGACCCACCAGGGCCAGCCCGCCCAGCGGCCAGAGCATGATCTCGCTCGCCTCGCCCTTGACGGCCCGGCAGCCGAAGCAGTGGCCGAACTCGTGAATCAGTACGATGAGGAAGAGCAGCGCAATGGCGATCAGGCTGTCCCGGACCGTGCTGACCCCGCCCTCCACGTTCTCCTGAAACGCCCGGGCCAGCAGCACAAACGCCCCGAGCACGAACAGCAGATGCACGCGGATGTCGATTCCGAACAGCCGCCCGATGCGAAACGACCAGTTGATCGGGTTATCAAACGACCGTGACATACCTGTCGCCCGAGTTTACCCCACCCGCAAACCGGCGGGCCGGCTACCTACCAGCCGCGCTTGGCCTTCCGGTCTTCCTGTTGCTGGCGCTCGGTGGCATCGGCCAGGGTGCGTTTCTCATGATCGGTCAGCGTGTTGATGCCGCCGTCGTAGACCTTCTTGAGAATTCGATCGATCTCGGCGGCGTCGGCGATCCGCTCTTCCATCCGGGCGTTCCACGCTCCAGGTCCGACGCGTGCGGGCGTGGACCGAGCCAGGCCGAACGACTGCACGGCCCGCACCACCACGCGGCGCAGGGCGGAGTAGAACCACCAACGGTCTCCCCATCGGGCGTACCACACGCCGAACCCCAGACCCGCCAGGTGGCACAGATCACCGCCGTAATTGACGCCCTGCCGGTACACATTGTAGGCGTACATCAGCGTGAACAGGACGGCCACGGTCCGAATCTTGACCGGGAACAGGAAGTACACGTACACCTCGGCATGCGGAAACAGGACCGCCGCCGCGCCCAGCAGGCCCAGGATGCAGCCGGACGCACCCAGCGCCGGCACGTTCGGGTTGATCCAGCCCACCAGACCGGCCGCCATGAGCAGAAGGTTTCCGCTGATGCCGGCCAACGTGTAGACGACAAAGAACTTCCGGTTTCCCCAACGCTGTTCCAACGGAGGCCCCAGGAACAACAGCCCGATCATGTTGAAAAGGATGTGCTCGATCCGCGGCGCGTGCAGGTATTGTGAAGTAAAGAGTCGCCAGACCTGGCCGTGCATCACCTTGGTGGTGATCATCTCGCACCAGCCGGGCTGCCCGGGTTCGACGGCCGGCCCCAGGGGGGTCATAACAACCTGCGACTCAGTGCCGCGAATGTTCGGTCCGAGCGGCGTCATGTAGCAGAGCACGTAGAGGACGATGTTCGCGATGATCAGCGTGCGGACGATGTTGTGCCGCCGGATCCCGCCCCGGCCGATGTAGACGCCGTAGCCGCCTGGGCCGCCGTCGTCTCGCGCGTAGTCTCGGTCCTGCCAGCCCATCGTTCGCCTACCCTTGGTCCCGCAGGAAGTACTGCCCCAGAATCGCCAGGGTCTTGCCGTCCTGAATGCGCCCGTCCGTCACCATCTGCCGCACCTGCTTTGCAGGCAGAACCTCCACCCGAATCTGCTCCCCATCTTCCAGCCGCTGCTTCCGGTGAGTCAGCGCCGTCGCCAAGAAGACCTGCATACGCTCGTTCGCGATTCCGGGCGTGGTGAAAAATTCGCAGAACGGCTGAACTTCCTTGGCGACGTAGCCCGTCTCCTCTTCCAGCTCCCGGACCGCGCAGGCCGCGGGGTCTTCGCCCGGCTCCAGCGTGCCCGCCGGCAATTCGAGCAGTTCACGGTCTACCGCATGTCGGAAGTTGTGGATCATGACGATGGAGCCGTTTTCCAGTATCGGCAGCACGGTCACCGCCCCCGGATGAACCACCACCTCGCGCACCAGTGCGGGCGCGCCATCCCTGGGGATTTCCCGTCTTTCGACGGAAAATATGCGGCCGGTCATCAGTACGGTTCGCTTCATTGGCGGTTCGCAGGTTCGGTCCACTGAATGCCCGTCTGGCTGGGTCCAACCCCCTTGTCGGCGATTATAGGTCGTGCTCTGCGGTCGGGCAATTTGGGGGGGGCGGGTCGCCTTGTCCGCCCCCGGGACTGCCCCTATCATGGTCCGGTCTGTCACGGGGCGGGTCCACCACAGGCCAAACGACACGCATGAGCAGGCAACGCATCGTAGTACTGGGGTCCACTGGTTCCATCGGCCAGAACACGCTGGAGGTGTTGGCCGGCCTGGATCGCCGATATGAAGTGGTGGGCCTGGCCGCCGGGTCCCAGTGGAAACCTCTCGCTCAGCAGGCTCGTGACTGGCGGCCGAAAGCCATTGCCATCACGGATGTTGCCAACGCCGACGCACTTCGTTCGGCCGTCGACCGGAGCGTGCGGGTCTATACCGGGCCGCAGGCCATGGTCGAGTTGATCGAGGCCGAGGCCTGTGAAGTGGTGGTTTCCGCGGTTGTGGGGGCGGCCGGTCTGCCGGCGACCCTTCGGGCGGTCGAGCTGGGCCGGCGGATCGCCCTGGCCAACAAGGAAACCCTGGTGGTGGCCGGTGCCCTGATCGCCCCGCTGGCTCGTCAGACCGGGGCGGCGTTGATTCCGGTGGACAGCGAGCACTCGGCCATTTTCCAGTCGCTTCAGGCGGGTCGCCGCTCGGAGGTTCGGCGGATCTTCCTGACTGCTTCGGGCGGGCCGTTCCGCACGTGGGATACAGAGCAGATGGCCCGGGCCACCCTGGAAGATGCCTTGAATCATCCCACCTGGGCGATGGGCCCGAAGATCACGATCGACTCGGCCACCATGATGAACAAGGCCCTGGAGATCATCGAGGCCCGGTGGCTTTTTGACATGCCGGCCGATCGGATCAGCGTGCTGGTGCATCCGGAATCCGTGGTTCACTCGCTCGTGGAGTTCTGCGACGGCTCGCTGATCGCCCAGCTCGGGTCGCCGGACATGCGGCTGCCCATCCAGTATGCGTTGACGTGGCCGGACCGGCTGCCGTGCCCGTCGCAGTCGCTGGACTTGCTGGCCCATCGGCGTCTGCATTTCGACCCGCCGGATGAGGGCCGGTTCCCCGCGTTGCGGCTGGGGCACGAGACGGCGCAGCGGGGGGGAACGGCGGGGGCGGTGTTGAACGCCGCCAATGAAGCGGCCGTGGGCCTGTTCCGGGCGGGTGAGATCCGGTTCACGGAAATCGCCTCGCTGACCGAACAGGCGGTGAGCCGGCACGAATACAAGGAAAACCCGACGCTGGACGATCTGCTTGCCGCGGATCGCTGGGCGCGAAACGAGGTTACGGAATGCTCGACCTGCTGATGTCCCTGTCGCCGACCCTGGCCTTCATCAACCCGCTGGCGTGGCTGTCTGCCGTGCTGCCGTACCTGCTGATCTTCCTCGGTTTCTCCGCCGTGATTTTCGTTCACGAGCTCGGTCACTTTGTCGTGGCCAAGCTGTGCGACATTCGGGTGGAGCGGTTCGCGGTGGGCTTCTTCCGGGAGATCTGGGGCTTCACGCGCGGGGAGACGCGGTATTCGTTCAACATCCTGCCGCTGGGCGGCTACGTGAAGATGCTGGGGCAGGAGGATTTTGAGATCGACAAGTCCGGCGAGATCGCGGTCAAGGCGGACCCCCGATCGTTTTCCAGCAAGAGCGTGGGCAAGCGGATGGCGGTCATTTCCGCCGGCGTACTCATGAACGTGCTGTTTGCGGGGGTCATTTTCGCCATCGTGTTCATGATCGGAATGCCCGCGATCGTCCCGAAGATCGGGATGGTTGTGCCGAACCTTCCCGCGGACGCTGCCGGACTCCTCCCAGGTGACGAGATCGAAGCCATCAACGGGCGGAGGATCCGCGACTTCAAGGAAGTCCAGATGGCCATCGTGCTTGCCGCGCCGCTCGATGAGATCGAGTTCACGGTCAATCGGCACGGGGAACGAAAGACAATCGGCGTCGTCCCCATCAACACCGAAGACAAGAGTGTTCAGCAGATCGGCATCGCGAACTCCCGCACTTCGGAGATCGCGGTCCTCGGGCTGGAAGCGGATCCCCGCCGCCCGGACAGTCCGCACGTTGGCGACCGGATCGTCTTGGTGGACGGGATGGCCGTCACCGATGAGAACGCAAACGAGGTTCTGGGCGCCCTGCTCAACCCGGCGGCTCAGGCCTGCGTAGTGGTGGAACGTCCGGAGGATCCGGACAACCCGAACTCCCCCAGGAAGAGGGTGGAACTGGTCATTCCGTCGCGCATCGCGATTCGCCCGCACGGGTCGTCTCCCGGGGGCTCAGTGGACGTTCTCGGGTTGACTCCGCTCGCTCGGGTAAGCCATGTTGAAGCGGATGGCCGGGCGTATTTGGCCGGGTTGAAAGCAGGCGACGTCATCTTGAAGTGGGGTGAGGTTTCCTACCCGACGCGCGAGGAGATTCGGGCGGAGACCAAGCGCGCCTGCACGCGTGAGTTGGATCGCATCGATGACCGCATTGACATAGAGGAACGGGACATTCCGGCGCGGGTATGGCGACCGGATGCGAAGAAGGAAATCGACCTGGTTATCCGGCCACTGGTCAAGCGAACGGTGGCGCAGCGCATCCGCCGCCTGGTCACGGGGGCTGCACGCGGGGTGCCGCAGGAAGGCGCTTTCTTTGAGCTTCTGGCCGACAACGTGATGCGGATCGGCCACGTCGTCCGGAAATGGGATGATCGCCCCACGCCCGCCGCCGAATCCGGCATCCCGGACGGCGCCTGGATCACCCGAATCAACGACAAGCCGATCGCTCGCTGGGCGGAACTCGTGGAGGAACTGCGGCAGAACGCAGGAAGCACGGTCACACTTTCGTATCGGTTGGAACCTCAACGCGGGGCGGATCAGACGTGCTGGCTTGCCGTACCGCACTCCATCCTCACGAAACTGGGCCTGAAACCCGGCGCTCACATCCTCTCCATCAACGGGCACGAGACTGTGCCCTACACTCAGTCCTCCTCTGACCGTTCCGGGGCAAACCGGGAGCGGACGTATCCCATTCCAGTGTCTCATCCCGTAGGCATCCAAACCGCGTTGGAGGCCGCTGTCGGCAAGTTAGTTGAGGTGCAATACAGAGAGTATCTGGCGCCTCCGAAGACCGCCACGGTTGAGGTTACAGAGGACATGGTCTATCCGTGGCTGAGTCGAGTCCACTACACGGTGGATCTGGATTACGCCCAAGAGCAGACCATTATTCGGGCGAACAACCCCATCTCCGCCATGGCCCTGGGCGCCGACAAGACCTGGGAGTTCATCGTCCAGGTTTACGTCGTCATGAAGCGGATGATCGTTTCGCGGAGCGTGGGCGTGGAGACGCTGTCCGGCCCGGTCGGCATCGTGAAGCTGGGTGGAGAGCTTGCCCATGCCGGCGTTGTGCATCTGCTGTTTTTCCTGGCGGTGATCTCGGCCAACCTGGCCGTCATCAACTTCTTGCCCCTGCCCATCGTGGACGGCGGGCACATGGTGTTCCTGCTCATCGAGAAGATCAAGGGATCACCAGTCAACCTGCGCATCCAGATGGTTACGCAGGCGGTGGGGCTGGCCCTGATCGGGGTTGCGTTTCTGTATGTGACGCTGCAGGACCTGACCCGCTGACGAAGCCGCGGCGCCTGGCAACCCCGCAACGGATGTCAGCCCGCCTCGTCCACGATGCCCAGCAGCACGTCCGGCCGATCCGTAATGATGCCGTCCACGCCGATCCGCGACAGATAGCGCATGTCGGCCGGATCATTCACCGTCCACACGAACACCGTCAACCCGCGCTCGCGGGCCATGCGAAGGATGGCCGGATTCGCCCTTGTGAAGGGCAACCCGATGGCCGAGGCGCGGATGCGTACGGCCTCCGTCAGCATTTCGCGGCGGGCCGCCTCTTCCCACGGCATGTCCCCGATGAGCCAGACAGTGGGCAGCAGCGGCTCCATCCGAGTGATCGTCTCCACGATGTCGTGGCCGAAGGAGAAGATCATCACGTCCGCCGGATTCACGCCGGCCTCGCGGATCGTATCGAGCACCTCCTTCTCCATGCCGGGCTGCTTGATCTCGATGACCAGGCGAAGCTTGCCGTGGACCAGGTCCAGCGCTTCGCGCAGCGTCGGAACGCGCTCGCCAGCGAACTCGGGCGCCTTCCAGCGGCCGGCGTCCAGCTCCTTTACCTTTTCCACCGGCAGGCTCCCCACCGGTGCGTCCAGCCCGGTCGTACGCTTCAGGTTCTCATCATGCGACAGCACCGGGACCCGATCGGACGTCAGCCAGACGTCACATTCGGCCATCTCCGCCCCGGCCTCGATGGCGAGCCGGTACGCGGCGAGCGTGTTCTCCGGGCCCCGTTCCGACCAGCCGCGATGCGCGATCACCAGCGGGCGAGCGCGCAGGTGCCGGCGTTGGGCCGGGCTCTCCGGGACCAGCCGCGACACCTCCACGTTGTCCACCACGATCGCCGCGCCGCTGATGCGGAAACCGGCACGGCCGGCCGGGCTGACCTCCGCTCCACGGGGGCATTCGAACACTTTCTGGTCATTCACAAACCCGCGGAGCCACTCGCCCCGGGCTTCGAGGCGCAGCCGATACGGATGGTCATCGGTTGCTTTGGGCGCGGCCGCGGTCTGGAATACGCGCCAACCGCCGCCGTCCTTCTTTGGCCGTCGGGCGGCGAGTTCCAGGCCGTTGCCTCGCGTCGCGTCCCGTCGAATCGTGAATTGAACGCCGGGCGCGTTCGCACCCGCGTCGCGAACCAGCAGGGCCGCCCAGGACGTGTCCTTTTTCGAATCAACGAACCGAACGTCAGCGGTCAACGCGACATCCTGCCAGTCGGGCGAGCCGAAAAAGACCGTGCTTTCGCCCTCCATCGCCGCACCGCGCAGGGCTTTGTTCATCACGTTCCAACCGGGTCCTTCCGCGGACCAGCCCTCCGGCAGGGCACCGTCCGCCGTCTGCCCGAAGTCCTCGCGCAGCAGCAATTCATCCGCCCGCGACAGCACCGATGAGGCAACGAAGACAGCCATGAACGCAATTCCTCTCATGGTATGACACTCCGTACCAAACAGACGACCCGGGGACGTCGATCCCTCAAGCGAGGAGCATCGAACGAAAACGGGTTCCACCGCCCGCCGAACGCATTTTGCACGCCAGTGTACAGGGGCGCAGGGGGACCACAAGCACACGCCGGCGGCTCGTCGGATTCTCATTCCTTCCGCCGAATGTTTCGGGTAGAGTTGTCCCCGCCCGAGAACGGCAGGATCATGTGCAGCATCAACATGGAGGCACGGTCATGACGATTCGCATTTGCATCCTGGTGGGAACCGCGTTGGCGGCGGCCGGTTGCGCCAACTCGCGAGATGCCGGCCGATGGGACGCCCTGGACAGCCGAATTGCGGAAATCCGGCGAGATCGCCGGATGGCCGTCGCGTCGGCGGCACGCCACCCGACGGCGCCGCCGGAGTTCCGCCTGGCCGCGTATGGGCAGCCGGGAGAGCCCTCCGCGCCGAACGATGAGCCGACGTCGTCGATCCGCGAATCCGACCTGGCTGCGACAACCTCGGGCGACGTTGTGTCCGCGGATCGGCCCGGCCCGCTGCCCGGCCTGTGGGACACCCTCAAGCGCGACGTGAAGGCCATGCCCGCCGACCTGTGGCGCGACACGAAGAAGGTCTACGGCTCCGTGCCCAACCTGCTGATCCTGGGGCTCACCTACGGCGGCTCGCTGGCCATCCAGGAAACCGGCCCGGACAAAACGGTGGAAGACGGCCTGCGCGGGCACGACATCTTCAAAGACGACTTCAACGACGTTTTCGGCGCCCTGGGAAACCCGGGCACGCACTTCGCCTTGGCCGGCGCCTGGTACCTGGTTGGCCAGCAGACGCAGAACGACAAGACCTACAACGTGGGCAAGAAGCTCTTCAGCGCTCTGATCATCAACGGCGCGTCCACCATGCTCGGCCAGGCCGCCAGTTGGGACGACGGGCCTAACGGGGAGTGGGGGGCTTTTCCCAGCGGCCACACCTCCAGCACGTTCTGCTTTGCGTCGGTCATGCACCAGGAATACGGCCCGCTGGTGGGTGTTCCGCTCTACGGGCTGGGAGCCCTGGTGGCCGTCGAGCGACTCGATGATGACGAGCACTACCTGTCCGACGTGGTGATGGGCGCGGTGCTCGGCCTGGTCATCGGGCACTCCGTCGCATCCGAGAAGGAACTGGAGATTTTCGGCGGCAGAGTGCTGCCGTACGCCGACCCGAACACCGGCAGCACGGGCATCGCGTGGGTCAAGCCGCTCGAAGCGTGGTGACCCGCCATTCGCAGGCGCAATATCAGTCCGCGAAGATGCTGCTCTGAAAATGCTGCTGGACCGCGATTCCCATCTCGGTCCCCCTCTTGTGAGAATCCCCTCTCGCACGCGGCATGGCCCCAGATGGTTGACCGGACACGTACGCGCGCATAGCGTGCGGATGTCGGATGAGCGGTGAAGCAAGTGCCGAGTGCGCGGCAGCACGCGACGGCGCT
>CAZBFW010000125.1:0-2322 GCA_964491135.1 uncultured Phycisphaeraceae bacterium
TCCGGTGCGGGCGGGCATTCTACCGAGCCGTCCGCAATCGCTGCAAACGGTTCGCTGGAGCGGGAGGTGGCCAAAAAAGCCCCAGCCGACAAAGGACCGGGGCGGATGCGGTTTGCCGATGGCAGCCCGGCGCGACTAGGCCGGCAGCAACTGCTGTTGAATCACCTTCGCGATCCTTGCGTACACGGAGCTGGGGATCACGTCCGTCCGCAGGATCAAGGCCAGTTCCCGGACGTCCGTTTCGATGTCCTCCAGAATGCCGGCCAAGGCCTGGAGATCCACCCCGATGAAGGCCGTGGCCTCTCCGCAGGTCAGGGCCACCTGCTCCTCGTCCGGGATCTCACAGAGCAGTTTGGCCACACGGTCCGCCGAGTTCAGTGTGCGGGCGATCCGGTGGGCCGGCTCCGTGGGTTGGATGGTGAAGGACTGCTGGAGGTTGACGGCCGTGCAGATGGTCTCGGGCAGGCCCCAGCTCGAGAGCACCATGGCGGAAACCTCGGCATGGGTGACGCCGACGCACTCTCGCTCCTCGTCCTCGCCGATGTAGCGCCCTTTGGGCCGGTACTCGGCGGAGACCGGTTCGTACTGCTCATTCATGGCGTTGGCGAGGATCGCGACGCCGATGTCGGCGAGCAGGCCCGCCACGAAGGCCTCTTCCCGAAGGTCCGGGGCCACGGCGTCGGCCAGTCGGGCGGAAAGAACCGACCCGACCAGCGACCGTCGCCAGAAGTAGGTCTTGTCGAGTTGGCCGGCGGGGTAGTCGTTCATCCGGTCCACGAGACACCGGCCCAGGACGAGCGACCGGGTCCGCTTGGGCCCCAGCAAGGTCAGAGCCTGCCGCAGAGAGGTCACCTCGCGGGGCAGTCCGAAGAGGGCGGAATTGGCCAAACGGAGGATTTCACTGACGGTGCCCGCGTCGGCCGAGAGGACCTTGACCACGTCATCGTAGCGGAAGTTCGGGTCCTGAATGACCTCAAGAAAGCGAGTCACCACCTGCGGGATCGAAGGCACCGCCGCGGATTTCCGGATCGATTCGATCACGTGTGCATTCATGTCAGTCTCGGGCTCCCTGGGTCGTATCCTGCCGATCGGCCCGCTGCCCCCCTTGGATCGGGGCCGCCGATGCCTTGGTCATCGGAGAGTTTCGGGACGAGCGTTAGGACGTTCGATGTCACGGCGGCGGGGCAGTCGGGTCTCAGACGAATACCTCCACCTCCGGTTTATTCGGATGATATCCGGACCCAGGTCTGAAACGGCGGCGGGAGGAACGGGGGGCGGCAGGTGGAGGAGGGCGCGCGCGAAAAGCGACGGGCGCTGCCTCGCCGCTTTTCGCCGGAGTTCAGCTCGGACGTGTGAATCGGGCCGCTTCAGTCTTCGGGGTACAGCTTCTTGCCCGTTGCCTTGTCCACAACGGTGATCGCGTCGGTCGGGCAGTTCTGGGCCGCCTCGAGGATCGCGTCGCGGCTGTCTGAGCCGCCCGGCTTGACCACGGCCTTGTCCTCGTCGTCCATTTCAAAGGTTTCCGGCGCGTCGCTGCAGCACGCACCATCACCGATGCAGGCCTCGCGATCCACGGTCACTTTGAGCTTGTCAATGTCTGGCATGCGATCTTCTCCCAAATGGTCAAAGGGCTCTGAAATCGCTCCAACAGAGCGAACGCCCAATCAATACAGAATCACTTCGCATTTCGCAAGCGGGCCGGAAACCGCCGACTCGCCGTCGCGTTGCCACTCCGCGCCTGCTTGCCGTACAATGGTCACAGGCAAGCGGATCACGTG
The DNA here is from genome assembly GCA_964491135.1 of uncultured Phycisphaeraceae bacterium. Classification (GTDB taxonomy): domain Bacteria; phylum Planctomycetota; class Phycisphaerae; order UBA1845; family UBA1845; genus JAFGJQ01. The sequence goes on from CAZBFW010000125.1 coordinate 1,779, forward strand.
TCGCGGATCGGCGGCGCAACCCGTTGCCCGGGCGCGAATAACACAGAGCCACAGAGTGACGAGCCGACGCCGGCCCTCCGGGGAGGCCGGCCGTCGGGATATCGTTCCAACTCGGCTGGACGGGAGGATAGCCGTGCTGCAAAAGCTGTTTGAACTCCAGGCGGAGTTGAACCGCCGGATCGGATTCGACACAGCGGCCCTGCGGGAGCGATTCGATCCGCTGACGGCAGGCCGCTGGCTGAACGACTACATCGCGGCGGCCAGCAACGAGCTGGAGGAGCTGCGCGACTGCACGTACTGGAAGCACTGGTGTGCGGAGGCGAAGCAGGGCCGGCGGTTCGAGCTCGCCGACCTGCAGAACGCCCGTGTCGAGATCATCGACCTGCTGTTCTTCTGGATCAGCATGGCCCAGTGCGTGGGCCTGAACGCCGCCGATGTCGAGCAGCTCTACTGCAAGAAGCTGCAGGTCAACCACCAGCGCCAGGACAACAACTACTCCATGCAGGGCAAGGACGAGTCGGACAACCAGGCGATCACGCTGGAG
>CAZBFW010000125.1:2422-9014 GCA_964491135.1 uncultured Phycisphaeraceae bacterium
CAACTACTCCATGCAGGGCAAGGACGAGTCGGACAACCAGGCGATCACGCTGGAGTGGTAAACCGGTCGGGCCGCGGGGATTGTCGATGTTCAACTGTCGACTGGCAACGGGAAGATGCGTTGTACTCATTGGGTCCATCAGGCACGGGCCGGTGCCGAAATCCCGAAGGAATCTTGACGCCCTGCAGGGGGACGCGTAGGCTTCGCACCACGCAGCCGTGGGAGTCGCCGCGACGCACGACGCGGACGCAATGCCGTTCAGTGGCGGGCAGGATCGTGCAGGGGGCGATTCGCAAAAACCATTTCTGTGGACGGACAAGGCCCGCCGATGAAATTCGGGCGGGCCGTTTGTGTTTCCGCCCGGGCCAGAACGGAGTGACCCATGCGAATCGCCCTGGTGGGCCTGGGAAAGATGGGACGCGCCATCGAAGCCGTGGCCGGCGAGCGCGGCCACGAGGTCGCCGCCCGTATCGACCTGGGTGGCCACTCGCTCGCTGAGGTCATTGAATCCGCCCGCCCGGACGTGGCGTTCGAATTCACGCAGCCCTCCGCCGCCCGCGAGAATGTGGCCGCCCTGCTGCGGCTCCGCGTTCCCGTCGTCTGCGGAACGACAGGATGGGACCCGAATGACCTCGAGCCCCTGACGGAGGAAACGGGCACGCCGCTGCTGGCCGCCGCCAATTTCTCGATCGGAGTGGCCGTCCTGCGCCGGATCGTCCGCGAAGCGGCAGCCGCCCTGCGGGCGTTTCCCGACTTCGAGCCGGGCCTGGTGGAGCGGCACCACGGCGCCAAGGTGGACGCACCGTCCGGCACCGCGAAGGTGCTGGCCGACATCATCGCCCGGGCATCGGGCCGTGACTCCGTGCCCGTCGTCTCGCTGCGACAGGGCGGTCAGCCGGGTGAGCACACGGTGGTTTTCGAGGGGCCGGCCGAATCGCTGGTCATCACGCATCAGGCCCGGTCGCGGGAGATCTTCGCGATGGGGGCGGTGCGGGCGGCCGAGTGGCTGGTTCAGGCCCGGCCTGCGGGCCTGCTGGATTTCGACACGTTCCTGGAAAGGTCCGGATCATGGAACAGCGCCTGACCGGAGTCTACACCGCGCTGGCAACCCCGTTCCGCGCGGATGGATCCATCGATGAGGAATCGCTGCGCAAGCTGGTCGACCGCCAGTTGGAGGCCGGCGTCGCCGGCCTGGTGCCCTGCGGAACCACCGGCGAATCCGCCGCCATGACCACCGACGAGTGGGAGCGCACGCTGGCCGTCGTCGTGGAGCAGGCGGCGGGGCGCGTGCCAGTCATCGCCGGTGCGGGCAGCAACCAGACGGCCAAGGCCGTGGACCTGTCGCGGCGTTGCGCCCGCATCAGGATCGACATCCTGCTGCAGGTCACGCCGTACTACGTGAAGCCGACGCAGCAGGGGATGGTCGACCACTACCGGGCGATCGCGGACGCGACGGACCTGCCGATCATCCTCTACAACGTACCCGGTCGAACGGGGGTCACGTTGGCTCCGGAGACGGTTCTGCGCCTGGCGGAGAGCCCGCAGTTCGTGGGGATCAAGCAGGCGGTGGCCGACCTGGACCAGGCGTCCGCCATTCTGCGGTCGCGGCCGCGGCATTTCGCCGTGCTTTGCGGGGAAGACTCCCTGGCCTTGCCCATGATCGCGCTGGGCGGTGACGGGGTGATCAGTGTCATTTCGAACCAGGTGCCCAGGTCGTTCGCGGCCCTGGTGCGGGCGGCCCTGGCCGGTCGCCGGGAGGACGCCGCCGCGTTGCACGTGAAGCTGTTCCCGCTGATGAGGGCAAACTTCATCGAGTCCAATCCGATTCCCGTCAAATTCACCCTGGCGGAGCTGGGCCTGATTGCGAATGTGCTGCGGACGCCGCTGACGCCGTTGTCCGAAGCCTGTCGCGAGACGGTGCGGGCGGCCCTGGGGCAGGCCTGCGCCGTGGAAGCCGCATACGCGGCACGGGCCATGTCGGCCGTTGCCGCCTCGTGCAGGCCCATCTGTGCGGGAGCCTGAGGCCCTATGAGCATTCCGCAGACGCGTGACGAGTGCATCGCCTTCCTGGACGCCCTGCAGAACGGAACCCTTCGGGCGGCCGAGCCGGACGGGGCCGGCGGGTGGACGGTGAACCGCGCCGTGAAGGAGGGGATTCTCCAGGCATTCCGACTCTCGAGCCTGGAAACGATGTCGGGGGACCCGTTCGCCTATTGCGATCGCGATCTGCTGTTCCCGCAATCGGCGTGTCCGCCGGGCGTGCGGGTGGTGCCGGGAGGCACGGCGATCCGTCGCGGGGCGTACGTGGCTCCGGACGTGGTCATCATGCCGCCGGCCTATGTGAACGTGGGCGCGCACGTGGAAGGCGGGACCCTGATCGACAGTCACGCCCTGGTCGGCTCGTGCGCGCAGGTGTGCCGGAATGTGCACGTGTCGGCGGCGGCTCAGATCGGCGGCGTACTGGAGCCGATCGGCGCGCTGCCGGTCATCGTGGAGGACGATGCGTTCATCGGAGGCAACTGCGGCGTGTACGAAGGCGTGCGCATCGGGCGGGGGGCCGTGCTCGCGGCGGGCGTGGTGCTTGCGGCCTCCACGCCGGTGTATGACCTGGTGCACGCGCGGATCCTCCGCCCGGTCGAGGGCGTGCTGGTGATTCCGGCGGGCGCGGTGGTGGTTTCGGGTGCGCGTGCGGCGTCGGGTGCTTTCGCGGAATCGCACGGATTGTCCATCGCCGCGGCGATCATCGTGAAGTATCGCGATTCGCGCACGGACGCGCGCACGGCGCTCGAGAATGCGCTGCGCCCGCCGACCACGGGCCGGTGAAGAGCGCCGGGTTGCGTTCGCCGTTTCAGGCTCGGCCGCCGGCGCCGGATTCCCGGCGTGCGGTGATTGCCGCATCGGTTTGTCCGGGGCCCGCAGAAAATTTTTTCCCTTGTGGTTACGGGGACTTGCGATTGAGGTTGTCCGGTAAAAGGCCGGATGCATTGCCTCGCACAGGGTCGTCGGCGCTTATGGGAATTCGCGTTCGGTCCTGATATCCGCGAGCGAAAAACCAGTCTCATCCTCCACCTCCCAAAAGACTTAAAGACCCGTTATCGGCGCGACGATTCGTGCTGTGGTCACGCCGGAGGATCCGCCCAAGACGGAGCCTCTGCATCGGGGATGCGTGTCCGGAGTTCCGGACTCCGGAACACCGGCGTGAGCCCGGAAGGGCGAATCGACCGGCCGCGCGGTCGATCGGTTCGCCGGACAATCCAGTCGGATGAACGAGCCCGCCGCGTGCAGCCTGTTCCTGCCGCGGCACCGTCAGACCGATCCGCCTTGAGTCGCGGGAGGCGGCGTTGCGACGCCGGCCGTGCGGCGGATTTCCAGACGCGTTTGGAGGCACGAACCGTATGACTCGCATCAACACGAACGTTCAGAACCTCATCGCCAAGAGGACCCTCGACAGCAACAACCTGTCGCTGACCACGGCGTTGAACCGCCTGAGCACCGGCCTGCGGATCAACACCGGCAAGGACGATCCGGCCGGCCTGATTGCATCCGAGGGGCTGCGTGCCTCCAAGGTGGCCATCAACGGGGCGATCAACAACGCCCGACGGGCGGACCAGGTGGTGGGCATCGCCGAAGCCGGCCTGGGCGAGATCAACGCCCTGCTGCTGGAATTGGAGAACCTGATCGACACCACCTCCAACGAGGCCGGCCTCAGCGACGCGGAACGGGAGGCGAACCAGCTTCAGATCGACACCATTCTGTCGTCGATCAACCGGATCGCGGGCGTCACCGCCTTTAACGGTGAGAAGCTGCTCAACGGAAACTATGATTTCATCACGTCGGGCGTGAACAGCAGCCATCTGACCGGGCTCCAGGTGAACTCCGCGAAGATCCCGCTGGGCACGAACCGTGAGGTGAGCATCCAGATGGTGTCGTCGGCCACGGTCGCCCAGATCGTCGGTGCCGGCGCAGGGGCGAGCGGCGAGCTTACGGCCGGCACCACCATGGAGATTCGCGGCCGCTACGGCACGGACGTCCTGAGCTTCGCGTCGGGCACGTCGCTCTCCGACGTGGCCATGGCCATCCAGGCGGCGCAGGATCTCACCGGCGTCACCGCGTCGGCCAGCGGCGGCCAGCTGTATCTGACCAGCACCGAGGTCGGCAGCGACGCCATGGTGGGCGTGCGCGTGCTGAACTCCGCCGGCAGCCCGGGTGATTTCACGTTGACCGGCGGCGACATCGCGTACGGCGTGGACCCGGAGGTCACCATCAACGGTTCCCGCGCCACCACGCGGGGCCTGGAAGCCTCGGTCATCTCCGGCACGCTTTCGCTCGAGCTCCAACTCGAGGAGACATTTGCCCGCATGACCGCGGGCGCGACAGCCACGGCCTTCACCATCACCGGCGGCGGTGCCAAGTTCGCCATCTCACCGGAAGTGGGCCTCATCGGGCAGGAGACCATCGGCATCGGGTCGGTGAACACCGGCGCACTGGGCGATCACGTGCTCGGCCGTTTGAGTTCGCTCGGCCGCGGACAGGCGAACGACATCCACAGCGGCAATTACCACAATGCCCAGCGGATCCTGCGCAAGGCACAGGAGCAGATATCCAGCCTCCGCGGACGCATCGGCGCGTTCCAGAAGGACACGCTGGAAACGACGGTCAACAGCCTGCTCATCGCCTTCGAGAACACGGCCGCGGCGGAAAGCGCCATTCGTGACGCGGACTTCGCGGTGGAAACCAGCGCGATGACGCGGGCCCAGATTCTGGTCCAGTCGAACCTGGCCACCCTGAAGATGGCCAACCAGATCCCGCAGAACGCGCTATCGCTGCTGTCCTGACGCGGACGTCCCGCCGTCCGGCATTCCGTGCCTCCTTCCGCCCGTCGGTCGGCCCTGGCCCGACCGGCGGGCGGTTTTTTCTGCCGTCGCCCGGCCGTTATCGGTCCGGGCCGCGGTCCCATAAGCCGCCAGCTTTCGTATCGGACGGGATTTAAGTAAAGGCCGCGCATGGCCGGGACGAAATGCGCAATGCGGTTCAGAGTCCGCGACCGCCTACGCGGATGGCGCACGGACGCGCCGGACGGCGAAGGCGATCCCGACTCGGCTCCGCGTTCCGATCGTGCATGGCCGCACGATCGCGGGCAACGGATGCCAGGCATGCCCGCTTTGTCAGGGAGGATGCCATGACTCGCATCAACACGAATGTCCCGGCCATCGTGGCCATGGGACGCTTCCGCACCAACACCAGCGACCTGTATACCCGGCTGGAGCGGCTCTCGACCGGCCTGCGGATCAACCGCGGCAAGGACGATCCGGCGGGGCTGATCGCCTCCGAAGGCTTGCGCAAGGAAATGCGCGGCCTGCAGGCGGCCATCAGCAACACGCAGCGGGCGATCAACGTCATTTCGGTGGCGGAGGGCTCGCTGAACGAGGTGTCCGCCCTGCTGCTGGATCTCAAGGCCCTCGTGCTGGACATCGCCAACGAAGGCGCCGTGTCGGACGAGGAGGTCTACGCGGACCAGCTCGAGATCGACGCCATTCTCTCCAGCATCGACCGGATCGCGAACACCACCACCTTTGCCGGCAAGAAACTGCTGAACGGCGCCTTGGGCTACCAGATCAGCGGCATTAACACGACGGAGATCGCCCACACCAGCGTCTACGCGGCTCAGGTCACCGAGGGCGGGGCCAAGCAGGTGGTGCTCGAGGTGCAGTCGGCGGCGGAGCTGGCCCATCTGGCCTTCGCGGCCCTCAGCACCAGCGCCACCACGGTGGAGGTGTCCGGCCGGCTGGGCGTGGACATTCTCTCTTTCCAGTCCGGGGCCGCTCAGGCCGACATCGCGCAGGCCATCAACGGCATCACCGACTCCACGGGCGTGCGAGCGATCGTCTCCACGGACGGGCAGCTGCACCTGCTCAGCACGGAGTTCGGAAGTGACGCGTTTATCAGCGTGCGCTCCGTCACGGGCACGTTCATGAGCACGACCGCCGCGGGCACGACCACGCGCGACGTGGGATTCGACCCGATCGTCGTCGTCAACGGACAACTCGCCAATACGCGGGGGCTGCGGGTCGACACCCGCACGCAGGGCCTGGAGGCCCGGTTCTACCTGACCTCCGGCTTTGCCACGGGCACCGCGACGTCGACGTTCCACATCACCGGCGGCGGGGCCCTGTTCCAGATCACGCCGCAGGTGAACCTGCAGGGTCAGCTCCAGATCGGAATCGACTCGATATCGACGGCCAATCTGGGGAACACGGTCACGCGGTTCCTCAGCGACATCCGCAGCGGCGGGGCGTACGAAGTGGCCCGCGGCAATTACATGAAGGCCGAAGAGATCATTACCGAGGCGATCAACCAGGTGGCCAGTCTCCGCGGACGGCTGGGGGCCGTCCAGAAGCAGAAGATGGAGACGAACATCAACAGCCAGCAGATCGCGTACGAAAACGTGACCGCCAGCGAGTCGGCCATCCGCGACGCCGATTACGCGGTGGAGGTCTCGGCCCTGACCCGGGCCCAGATCCTCATCCAGGGCACGCAGCTCACCCTAGATCGGAAGAGCACACGTCTGAACTCCAGTCACGAGATTCCATCG
>CAZBFW010000126.1:0-9011 GCA_964491135.1 uncultured Phycisphaeraceae bacterium
CCGCCTTCCGCCAATGGCGCCACCGCACCGCCGCACGTCATCCGGTCGGCAAACAGTGACTCAACGGTGCCTTTACATCGTTACAGCGGCATCGGATGAACCCGAGCCTTCCACGTACCCGACTGCCGCAGAAATCCACGTCCACTCGAAAAACTTCCGTGAGTATCGAATGGTCTGCCACAGCCGTCCGTGGCAGACTCGATCGGGGGCCGGTTCAGACTTCGCTGCCTGCACGGGACTCCCGCCGGCACCGCATGCTTTGGCTGGCTCAAGCTCTCAAGCCTAACGAAGCTTCTCCAAAGGACTTATTGCCCTGCTGGCAAGAGGGCAATCCATCGCCCAAGCCGCAGGCCGACGTGGAGCTGCGCGTCGCCCTACTTCTACTTGAAGTGTATATTAAGCCACACCGTAATGCAAGTGGCAGTTTATGAACTTGCAGTGGATTTTTTTGAGTCGGAACGGGCCGTCCCGCCCGCGGTGCCGATGCGTGCCGCGCGTCGGGCAGGCAGAGGAATGCCGACCCGCCCTCGCTGCCCCGAATCGCCGCGCGTCAGCGGCGCCCCCGCCCCACCGGCACCTCCGGACGTTTGCCATGGGACACCACGCGGAGCGCGGGCTGCGCCCGCAGCACAAGGGACGAAGGGACGGAGGGAGAGAGGACATGCGTCGGCGCGGGCGGGGATATTTGCGCGGGACGCGGAGAATTCGCAGGTTTGCAGTACGAAGTGGTACTGCACGCCGGCATCCACGAAGAATTTCGCGACCCGGCCTGGCCGCGGAGCATCCCCAACACGTCGGGCCTCGCTGAAGACCTGATCAGACAGAAAGGAGTTGTCCGAAAGTTCCGTCGGCGGATGATGAGCTGCCCCCCGCAGATTTGTGCGTGGAGTCATCCCTGCATTGGATCCGCTGATGATCCGAGGCCGGCATGGATGGCGGCCTTACCCCCAGCAGGGAGCTGCAGCGCCGCCATCGCGCAGCGTTCGGGAACGGCGTGCTTGTGGCACAAGTCAGCTTGGCATCCATACCCGGGCGGCCCCGGCCAAATGGCCCGGCTTGTTCGGCGGCAGTGTTCCCACGACCGACCGCTTTGGCGTGCGGACCCCACGCAGGGCTGCGCCGGGATCGTTCATCAGGCGCGTTTCCGTTTGGCCGGCAGCGGCTGTTTCTTCATCACCTTGACCGGCGCGGCGACGGCCTTCACCGGCGGGGCGGCCTTGAGAGCCGGCGCTTCTGCGGCCGGCGCGGCCGGCCTGGGCGGCGCGGATGCAGCCCGTGCGTCCTTCTGTTCCGCGCGGACTCGCTCTCGGGCGATGATGCCTGCCTCAATCTCGCGAACGAGATCCGGATTATCGCGCAGGAAGGCTCGCGCCGCCTCGCGTCCCTGGCCCAAGCGGACCTGTCCGAAGCTGAACCATGCACCGCTCTTGTCGACGATGTTGTGAGCGATGGCCAGATCGATCAGGTCCCCCTCACGGCTGACCCCTGAGTCAAACAGGATGTCGAACTCCGCCTCGCGGAACGGGGCGGCCATCTTGTTCTTGACGACCTTGGCCTTCACGCGGTTGCCGATGGCCTGCTCACCTTCCTTCAACGTCGATATCCGTCGGATATCGAGCCGGACCGAGCTGTAGAACTTCAGGGCGCGCCCGCCGGGCGTGGTCTCCGGGTTTCCGAACATAACACCGATCTTCATGCGGATCTGGTTGATGAAGACGACCAGCGTGCGGGTTTTGCTGATGGCCGCCGTGAGCTTTCGCAGGGCCTGGCTCATGAGCCGCGCCTGAAGGGCGACGTGCGTATCGCCCATTTCGCCTTCAATCTCAGCGCGGGGGATGAGGGCTGCGACGGAGTCCACGACAATCACGTCCACGGCGCCGCTGCGCACCAGCATCTCCGTGATCTCCAGCGCTTCCTCTCCCGAGTCCGGCTGAGAGACCAGCAGCTTTTCCAGGTTGACGCCACACTTGCGGGCCCACCCGGGATCCAGCGCGTGCTCGGCATCCACCACCGCGGCGATGCCGCCGGCCTTCTGCGCGGCGGCGGCCACGTGCAGAGCCAGCGTCGTTTTGCCGGACGACTCCGGCCCGAACAGCTCGACAATGCGGCCGCGCGGAAGTCCGTGGCCTCCCAACGCCAGGTCCAGGGACAGCGCACCCGTGGAAATGCCGTCGATTTCCGACCGCATCTTGTCCATGCGCATGATGGAGCCCTGGCCGTACGTCTTCTCGATCTGCTGCACCGTCCGCTCGAGCGACTTGTCCTTTTCGACTGGCGACTCTTTTGCCATGGGTGTTTTGCACCTCGTGTTGAAAGACACAAACTCGCGCCGTCCGTCCGCGCCGGCGGTCGGCGGCGATGGCCCATACGCATCCCCGTCTGCAAGGCTGATGCACGGCTCTATGATGCACCCGCCAATACACACTCCGCGACGGTGCTGTAGCGCGCGCCGGTCGGGTGGAGTTCCGAAGCCATCACGCGAATGGCTGACACACTCTGCCCAAGGGACGGAACCGAAAGACCACCCACGTCTGCCCGCAGCTCACCCCTCGTCCGATCGTCACGGACGCGACCCAGCGTCAGATGCGGGGAGAATGGCCGGTCTTCCTTCGGAAAACCCGCCGCCTCCAGCTCCTCCGCCACCGCCGCCTGCAACGACTGCAGCCGCCCGGTCGGCTCCTGAGTCCCGATCCAGACGACCCGCACGGCGCCGCGCGGCGGGAAACACCCGCCGCCGCTCACCGCCAAGTCGAACGGCCGGCACCGGCCCGCCGCTCGCCGGACGGCGTCGCACACCGCGGGCACACGCCCGTCTGGAACCTCGCCCAGGAACACCAGCGTCAGGTGCATCTGGTCCCGAGTGACCCAGCGAACCGCCCGATCGTGCGCGGCCAAAGATGCCTGGGCCCTGCCCAGTGCATCCTTGATCCGACCTTCCAGCTCTATGGCCACGAACAGCCGCATACCGCACCGGTGGTCCTTTCCGACTACCTAACGAATACCAAACTTACACGCGCCGGCGCCGGGTGTCAAGCGGATTTTTCGAACGGCCGGCAGGAACTCGCCTGAGAAGAGCCCAAGGCGTGGCCGTCACCGGGCAAAGGTGACCAGCAAGGGCTGATCCGGACGGACGACCACCTCCGGCTCGAAGAGGATCCGGGTGCGCCCGTCCGCCAGCGCCTCTGCGCGGACGGCCACAGGGGTGGGGCCGATCTTTGCCTGGGGTTTTGCGACGCGAAGTGTCTCGGGGGCGCGCAGGACGAGCGATTTGAGGCGCAAACGACCCCAGCGGACGTCGATTCGGTTGTGCTGGCCGGCGGCATCGCGCCGTTGCGTGAAGGTGCCCCAACCCTCGGCGGAAGTGAACACGCTGCGAAAATCGTCCGGGGTCAGGCGGGGGTCGAAGCCCAGGTGTCCTCGGGGGCCGTGGTATTCACAGCCGGCCAGGGCCGTCAGAACGCCCCAACTGGCCAGCGCCCGGGCATAGTGGTCGCCGCATTCGACCTCGTTGTAGGGGTTCCGCTTGAGCGGATGGTATCGATCGTGGACGGCGCGGATGATGGCCAGCGCCTCCGGGACCATACCTTCCCAGATCATGTGACCTGCCACCTGGTACTCGATTCCGGTCCAGACTTCTTCCCGGTATCGAACGCCCTCGGCCAGGTACGCGCTCTTGGGCCAGGTGCAGATGAAGAGACCGGCCTCGCCGGGAAAGGCGAACCAGCGTTCCGGCGGATGGACCGCATTCTGCGGGTAGACGTCCGGGGCCCAGTTGTAGCGCCAGACGGATTCCAGGGCCTTGCGTACCGACTCGGGCGGGTAGATGTATCCCAGGCCAAGCTGATGCGCCCAGCCCTGCCCGAACACCTGGTCGGACAGGCACCCGGAGCCATACTGAAACTTCGGGTGCTGCTCCAGGTCGACATCCTGGATGAAATACTCCCCGTTGAACAGCCGTTCGATCGTCAGGCGGCTGCCGCTTTCGAAAATGGCCCGGGCCTTCGCGGCGAACTCCTCATCGCCGACCTCGCGCGCCATTTCTTCGCCGGCGCGAAGGGCGGCCAGGTACAACGAGCCGACGAACGTGTTGGCCCCCTCGAAGTTGATGTCGTAGGTGTTGTGCTGGCTGGCCTCGATCAGGCCGTCGTCGTTGCCGTCGTGCTGAATGGCGTACTCCAGGACCTTTCGAATCCGCGGCCACGCCTCGCGGAGAAACGCGTCGTCCGCGGACATCTGGTGCTCGCGATAGCACTTGAGCACGGTACCGGCCTGACCGTCCGCGGCGTGAGCGTTCTTGCTGCAGCGGCCCCGGAACCCCACCAGTCCGTCTTCACACAGGGCCTGGTCCAGGTCCTGGAAGGTACGGGCGCTGCGCTCCAGTTCCGGGAACAGCCGGGCCAGGGCGTGGGCGTAGTTCCAGACGTGCGTGCAGGTGCCTTCGCAGCAGCCCACGCCCTCCCACGCCCAGAACTGTCCGTTAGCCCACCAGTAGCACGTGCCCGTGGCCAGGTTGCCCAGGGTCGAGCCAACGCGATCCAGCAGCCAGTGCGGCAGAGTGCTGTCGTAGAAGGTCTCGTGCCACAGCCGGGTCTGGTCCACCAGGCGTTCGCGATTGTCCAGCACGTAGTTGACGATCGCCACGGCATCCGAAAAACGCCGCGCATAGTGCCGACCGTGGCTGCCCAGATTCGGGAAATGCCACGCCAGTACAAACGTCAACGTCTGCTGTTCGCCGGGCTCGAGATGCAGCGGCGCCGTCGTGATCTCGCCCCAGCCGCGCTCCCGGGCCGGATAGGCCCGGTCGGTCAGCGGCGGAATCCCCACGGGCGGTGCCGGCGGAACCGGGTCGTTTCCGCATCGCGCGGAGCCCTGGACCTCCCCCTCTGCGAGGGCGAGGGCGAACATGCCGTAGTCGGGGAATTCCTCGAGCGGTCCGGTCGGACCTCCGCGCGGCTGGTCCGCCAGTTCGATGTGGTCCACGTTGATGTGGCCCCAGGCGCCGGTGCCCTGGTCAACGATCTCGATCCTCGCCTCACGGCCTTCGAGATCCTCGACGTTCCACGATTCCCATTCCAGTTGCTCTCGGTTGCGGCCGGTGGAACTGCGGACGACCTGCCCGTCGACCACCATTTTGATGCAGGTCTGCTCGGCGTGCTGCCCGCCGCCCAGGCAGAAGTTGATGAACCGGCGGGAAACCGGGAACGAGGGCGAGGTGAGCGAGCCCGTGCTCTCGTCTCCGCCGTGAAAGCTGTTGACCAGCCCTTCTCCGAGGAAGCCCGCGACCGGCTGCTGGTTCGGCAGAGTGCCGGCGGCCGGCTGGCTGCCGAATGCGTCTCCTTCCGCCCTCCAGTCGCCGTATGTCCGGCCCTCAAAGTCGGCGAGCACGAGAGGTGGCCGCACTTCCGGCAGCTCGTCCGGCGGAAACGGCTGCACGGCATGGACGATGTATGTGCGATGGCGATCCTGAAGGACTCGCGTACGGCGCTGACCGCGGACGTGGGAAGCGTTGTCGAAGCAGACGGCGTTTTCCAGCCAGGCGATGACCTCGGCATCGATTGCCCGGTCAGAGGGGTTTTGCAGCGTGATGTTCAGGATGGTGGCCGGCAGGGCCGAGTCCGCGGCGTTCAGCGGGATGAACGGCGAGAAGGCCTCCATCTCGATTTTCAGAGGGCATTCCGGGTCGCGATACGCGACGCGGCCGATGGGATACTCGCCGATGAACTCGACGTCTGTGAAGTCCTGGCGATTGAGCCGGAACACGCGCGGGCCGCGCTCGCCGGCGACGCGCAGGGCAAAGCCCTGATCCACCGGATGGGTCGGCCGGCGGCCTTGGTAGTTGTCGCGGCCGTACCCGGAGAAGTAGTCCCGGTTAAACAGTTGCCAGCAGCCGAGCGTGCCGTCGCCGCAGAGGTAGAGCTGCCCGGCGGTGATGCCGCCGATGGGCATGCCGATGAGGTCCAGCTCCTTGCCGCGGCAGACGTGGGTCTCACCCTTCTCGTACAGCGATTGCACCCACCCGCGCGGCAGTTCCTTGTCCGCCGGCACAAAATGGCTGATGACCGGAGCATCCATCTGTGGTGCATCTCCCATGGCGCCACCGCAATACCCCAGGAGCAGCAGCACAACAAGGGGCCGGGCTTGGAGCCGCCGTTTTCGGGTTCCGAGCATCAGGGACCTGCTGAACACGGGACCGCACCTCCTTCGCCGTGTGCGCTCGCTGCGCGGGCGCGCGGACGGGGCGAACAGACGCCGCCGAGTTTATGGGAAGCCGGAAGCCGGGCCAAGCCCGGCGCCGCGTGGCGGCTCGGAACGGGTTTCCCCCGGGCATCCACCGGCTGGTGCGGCGGTGATTCCGGCGGTAGAGTCTCGCCCCGCATACGGCATTCAGGCAACAGGAGGGATCGCAGGATGCTGCCCCGCGTAATCATCCACAACGGCGTGAGCATCGACGGTCGGATGGACTGGCTCAACGTCGACCTCAAAGTGTACTACTCACTCGCAGAGCGATTCGAGGAGGATGCAACGCTTGTCGGCGTGAACACGTTACTCCAGGGTGAGTATCCCGAGGAACCGGAGAGCGCGCCGGACGCCCCTCCGCCGCCGGACCCTGATGATGCCCGCCCCCTGCTCGTCGTTCCCGACAGCCGCGGACGGTTCCGGCACTGGTCGGCGCTGGCAGGCACGCCGTATTGGCGCGCAGGCGTGGCCCTGTGCTCACAGACCACGCCGGCGGACTATCGGGACTACCTTCGGGCGCACCACGTGGACTGCATCGTGGCCGGGGCAGACCACGTGGACCTTCCAGACGCCCTGGCGCAACTGGCCGCTCGATACGGCGTGAATCGAGTTCGCGTGGACAGCGGCGGCACGCTCAACGGCGTGCTGCTGCGAGCGGGCCTGGTGCATGAGGTCAGTCTGCTGATCCATCCGCAGCTCGTCGGCGGCACGAGCCCGCGATCGTGCTTTCTCGCCGCGGACCTGGAGAACGCCGACGGGGTGTTGAACGCGCGGCTGATGTCTGTTGAGACGCTCGGACAAATGGTTTGGGTGCGCTATGAACTGGTTCGGTGATCCGACCGCGCGATGTCCGTAAAAATGGGCTGGGGCTGCCCTTTCGGAACAGCCCAAGCCTGGGAGGGAGAGAGAGAGATCTATGATTCTCAACCGGCTATGCCGCCAGCCGAGCTTGCTCTCTTGGTTTCTGTGTGTCGCGGTGAACGGCGGCGAGACACCGCCATGGATACCTCGTTTCCCTTCCGTATCTCCGCTCCACCGACGTCGCGGCGAACCGCGACGGCTCCCTCCTCTCTTCCTCAACCAAGGCCAAGTTTACACGGACCTTCGCGCAGATGCAAGCACGGAATGTAAGTTTTTGGACGCTTTCGATCGGAATCCGAGAGCGGGGCCGCTCGGCGGGCCGAACCCCGGGCAAAGATGCCCCGAACACACGGGGCCGCGTGATTCGTCCATGCCAAAAGCGCCGGCCGCATGCGAATCTGCGCGAGAGGATCCTCGGGATGGCTCTGATTCTTGACCGGCAAGGCTGATTGGGGTGTGATGGCACCACCTCCGCATATGGAGTGAGTTGCGTGTCTTACTTTCTGCCAACAAAGAGGTCTCCGCGCCGACCGGGCGTGGAACTCCTTGTTTTGACGGCAATTGCAGCCGGATGCACGCCGGACGACCGAACCGCGACCGCGCCGCACCCGGATGCGCCGGCGTCCAGAGTGGTGGCGCTGGCGCCCAACGCCGCCGAAATCGTCTGGGAACTGGGCGCCGCCTCGCGTTTGGTCGGCGTGAGTGAATTCACAGTCTACCCGCCCGCCCTGGCGGAACTGCCTCGCGTTGGCGGTCTGCGTGACGCGGACCTGGAACGGATTCTCGCTCTTGAGCCGGACCTGGTCATTCTTCGCGGCCGGCAGGACAGACTGGAGGCGCTCTGCCGCGCGCGTCACATCCGCATCTATCACGATCCGACCGAAACGCTGGCCGACCTGTACCGCGCCATCGAACGTCTGGGCGTGCTCTGCGATCAGCGGGACGCCGCCGACCGGCTCGCACAGCGATTGCGCGACGATTTGGACGCCGTCCGGCACCGCATCGCGGATCGTACGCCGGTTCCCGTCCTGCTGACCATCCGCAGCCCGGACCGCCTGGCCGACATCACGACGGCCGGGCGGGGATCGTATCTGCACGAAGTGATCGAGCTGGCCGGCGGCAGAAACATTTTCGGCGAGCTTGAGATTGCGTATCCGCAGGTGACGGTGGAAGAGATTGTCGCGCGGAACCCGGAGGTCATTATCGAGGCTGTGCCCGGTGCGGATGCGGCCGCGGCCGCCGGCATGCCCGACCAGTGGCGCACTCTTTCCACGATTCCGGCCGTGCGGGCGGGACGGATTCACGTTCTGACGGAGGACTACGTGCTCATCCCGTCGCCGCGTGTGGTCCGCCTGGCGGACAGAATCACAGGTTTGCTTCATCCCGAGGTCGGCCGTGACTGAGTCCCTTCCCATCCCATCGATCGTTCTCGCCCTGCACGACGTGCGAGCCGGCTTTGTGGATCGACCGGATTTTCTGGGCCCCGTTGATCTGGTCGTGAAGCCGGGCGAGTTCTGGGGCATTCTGGGTCCCAACGGCGCGGGAAAAAGCACGCTTCTGCGTGTCACGGCGGGCCTGCTGCCTCCCTCGGCGGGGGAAGTCTGGCTGGCAGGCCGGCCGTGGCGGTCCACGTCGGCCCGGGATCGCGCGCGCTGGGTGGCGTTTCTCCCGCAGCAGCCGTCCGCTCCCGCCTTCGCAACGGCGGGCGAAGTCGTATTGCTGGGCCGACACCCGCATCGCCGCAGCGTGCTGTTTGACTCTGCCGAGGACCTGGCCGCCGTTCAGAGCGCGATGCAGGTCACGGCCACGGCTTCCTTCGTCAACCGCCGGATGGAGACGCTGTCCGGCGGAGAGGCCCTGCGGGTACACGTGGCGGCGGCCCTCGCGCAACAACCCAGGCTGCTCGTGCTGGA
>CAZBFW010000127.1:0-8937 GCA_964491135.1 uncultured Phycisphaeraceae bacterium
TTCTGCCAGAGAACCTGGCCGCGCAGCCCCGGGTTCAGATCGTCGAAGAGCGCGGAGACCCGTGGGCGGGCAAAGTGATCGGCGTAGGACTCGCTGGAGTCGCTGTCCGCTCGATCGAACGTGATGTTGCCGTTCGCATTGACGTACAGCGTGCTGTAGCCGGTGCCGTACACAAGCACCTCGGCACCCCCGTCGAGCGGCAGGCGGGCCGAATCCGTATCGCCCAGCCCCAGGTCGGTGCCGCCGGTCGGATCGGTCGGCAGTTCGGTGATGGTTCGCGTGCACGCAGCGTACGTTCCGAAGCTTCCATCCGGCACGAAGAGGATCGCCCGGTAGCCCAGGTCGAATCCGCTGGTGAACTGCTGCGTGAAATAGTCCGGAATGTCCTCCGTGGTGAAGCTGTAGCAGGCGCCACCCTGGTTGTCGACCGCGACGTTTCCGGCCGCGTCGGCGGCCTCGACCTCGTAATAGTAAGTGTGGTTGTCCTCGAGACCTTCAATCAGCGCGCTGTGGGACAGGGCGGGGCCCGGCCGGGTCACCGTCTGCGTCAGGTTGGCGCAGCTATCGCCCCACCGCACAAGGCCCCAGGCCGGTTCACCGGTCTGGAAGACGATCCGGGCGTCTTCCGGGGCAATGTCCACTGCAGCCACTCCGAAGATGATCGGGGCCGTGCAGTCCACCACGGCCGTGTCGGTCACGACCACGTTGGTTCCGCCGAACCCGTCGTTCGCGTCGGTGTAGGTGGCCGTCACCGTGTCGTTCTCGACGACCATGAGCACACCGGCGGCATCCACCGTGTCGAGATCGATGGTGGCGGTGAATCGCCCGGTGTTCGGGCCGGTCTCGGTGAGCGTAAGAACCTCGCCGTCCGGTTCGGAGTCGGACGCCACGGTGACGTCGATGGTTTCCGCAATCCCGTCGTCGGCGTTCAGGTCACAGTCACTGACCTCAACAGTGGCCGTGCTCTGGCATCCGTACGCGGTCCGGTCGAGCGTGACGGCCCCGCGCCGGCTGCAGTCGATGAGGTCCGGGCTGGCGACCAGCGAGAACGGCTGCGGGCCGGCCGGCACGTTGAAGCCGGTGATCTCCACCAGGTAAGAGCCGGGCGTCGGCGCGTCGATCACGACCTGCTCGATGTTGTTGACGTGGTCGGCCTGCGTCCGCACGGCGGGGGCGGCCGGGTTGAGCGGATCCAGCGTCCAGGGGAAGTGCTCGCCCAGGGTCGGGTTCAAAACCCGCAGGTCCACATCGTTCACCAGGACCGGGTTGACGTTCGGCGTTCCGGAGACGTCATCCCAGGCGATGGTCACCTTCAGCTCGGGAGTGCCGGGCGGCACGATCACCGTGAGCTGATACAAGTCTCCGTGATTCACCTCTCGCTCCAGGAAGCTGCCCGAGCGCATCTGCTCGATGGCCGGCACCACGCGGACCGATCCGTAGCCGCTCTGATAGTCGGGCCCGGCGTTTCCGATGTCCACGGCCGTATGGGCCAGGAGCGCCTTCAGGGTGGAGTTTCGGAAGTCCGGGCGGCCGGGGAACAGGTTCCGGAAGTCCTGCAGAAGCAGAGCACCGAGGCCGCAGACAGTCGGGCTGGCCATCGAGGTCCCGCAGTGGACGGTGTAGCCCCCGGCCGCAGAGGTGGAGGTGACGCCGTCGTCGTCATCCGACTGGCAACCGGGTCCGGCCAGATCGGGCTTGATTCGGCCGTCGTCCGCCGGTCCCCAGCTCGTGAAGCTGGTCACCGAATCGTCATTGGAGTTCAGAGCACCCACGGTGATGTGGTTCTTCGCGCAGGCCGGCGGGGCCGTGGTGTGATAGAGGCTGCCACAGCGACCGCTCGACCGTTCATTTCCGTTGGCCCAGACAATGCGAAAGGGGCTGCCCAGGCTGCCACGGACGATGGCGTCGATCAGCGCGCTGGTGACACCGTAATCACCCTCCCAGTCGCAGGGAAATCCGTTCGGCGCGGTATTCGTTCCGATCGAGTTGTTGGCGATGTCCGCACCATAGGTGTTGATGGCCTGGTCGTAATCGGCCTCGATGTCGCCGGGGTCCGTGTAGAGGAACCCGGCCTCCAGGGCCCCCCCCGTCTCGAACCCATAGGATTCAATGATGACGCCCGGCGCCATGCCGCGGCGCAGTCCGCTGCTGAGTGCGCCGTCTCCGCCGACGGTCCCCGCCACGTGCGTCGAATGTTCCGCCAGTCCGGACCCATCACGGATGTTCACACGGCCGCCGAAGTCCTGGTGGGTGGCCAGGGCCGTTCCGGCGTCGTAGACAAGCACGGAGACGCCGGAGCCGTCCAGGCCGTACGGAGCCGCCTGGGCGATGTCCGCCCCGGTGCGCTCGCGGTTGCTGTTGTTCAGTTCGGAGAACCGCGGCAGCGGCGGCTCCACGTACTGAACGATGTCCTCCCCGGCCAGGTCGCGGAGGCCGGACCAAGGCAGCTCAATCACCATCCCGTTGACGCTCCATAGCATGGAGCGGATCGTTCCCCCGTGACGGTCAACAGCCGCGGGCCCCCCGGCCGCCAGGTCCACGTCGGCGTGGAACAGAACGTACGCGGCGACGATGGGATCGTCATCCGTTGCACGGGCGTCTCCGGTGCGGTCGGAGGCGCTTCCTTCCGGAACGATGGACCAGGGCATGATCTCGTCCGCGGCCAGCGTCGGGTGGAGCTTCCATTCAACCTGAATGGGCATCGCCGCCCGCAACGATTTCTGATCGGCCAGGGCCGCTTCGTTCAGCCCCTGGGGGGCTACGGCCGCGAAATAGGCGTGGTCACCCAGGTAGTTCAGCAGCGTGACCCCGGCGGCCTGCAACCTGTCGCGATCCTCCGGAGCGACGGGCCGATCGAACTGCACCACAACGTGCCGGCCGGCATCGCCCCGTTCACCGGCCGCGGATGCGGCAAGAACGGCGGCCGCATTCGCGGAATCTTTGAATTCCGTCTGCACCGTGCCGGATCGCCAGCGGATTTCACCCGCCGATCCAACCGAACTCATGCACACGACGACAGCCAGCAAGCACCCGAAGCTCTCAGTCGCTCGTTGAAACATCTCACGTTGCTCCCATCGCCAGCAGAACTGTGCGGCGTTCACCATATGGGCCCGTTCGAAACCGTCGCTTTTCCCACGGGGCTCTCCCGTGCTCTGCCCCCTGTTCATTCTATAAGGAACCGGGCCGCGCACCAGCGCGACCCGGCTCCAGATCTTCACACGACTGATGGCAACGTCTTCATTGACGCAACCGCACCCTAACGGCGGCGAATGAGCGCCAGTCCGCCCACGGCCATCAGCAGCAGGCTGGCCGGCTCCGGAATGGCCACGCGGATGATCGCCTGGATCTCCGTGCCGCCGGTCACAGGAATCATGTCGACGTCGACATAGACGTAACCGTCCTCCGCCAAATCCAGACCCGGTCCGATCACGCCCGCTGACGCGTTGAAGTCAGTGATCGCATAATCCGCGATAAGATCACCATCAACGTCAATCTCATCAGCAACCGAAAGCAGGGCAACGGCGCTCGACAAAGCCGCCCCATCGCCAAAGAAGAGGGTCTCCGAGGGCGTGGAAGCCCAGATGAATGCAACCTGGTCCAGCTCGTTGATGCTCGCCGCGTTTACGGATGAACCCAGGGTGATGCCGTTGATAATGTCGCCTTCTCGGATCGCAATGGCCCCGTTGTAGGCGATGAACTCGTCGTTGGTCGTTGCTCCGTCCGTGTCACCCGAGAAAACGTAGTTCCCAGAATCGTTGATGCCGACGGCATCAAAATTGTCCCAGTTGTCGCCCTGGCCTGTCGGCCAGGTTTCGCCGGCCACGAAGACCCCGTTGACGAGAACACGATCGTCGTCGGCGGTCGAACCCGTTGCCATCTGGAGCACGTTGATCATGCTCGTCCCGCTTCCCGACAGGCTGTAGTCGAAGTCGACACCCGAACTGCGAGCGATGGTTTCCCCATTGATGACGTCATCCGATCGCAAGACGGCCTGGATGGCTCCGCCCTGGGCCTGACGGTAGAGCACGCGACCCTTCGTCGAGGTGCCACCGGTGTCGTCAAAGCCGGCGATCCAGTACCCCGTCCCGTCATCCACCATCTGCGGCCGACTGTTGAACGTGTTGTTCCAGCCGGCAGGAAGATCCGGGGCCGGGTCCCCCTTCTGGAGGATCAGGCCGTTGTTCCCCCAGACCGCGTCGTTTCCGTTCACGGACGGGCTGTAGATGAACTCACCGTTGTTGCCAATGCCCATTGTGCCCTCGCCGCCGGTAAGCACGTCCGGCAGCGCACTGCCCGAGAGAAACACCGGGCCGGTGTCCCACCAGACGAACCGCTGGCTGTCCGAGATCGACCCGACAAACCCGACCTTGCCATTCCCGTCGGTGAACGGTGCGTTCACGGTGCTGACGGTCGCGGCACCCATCGCATCTCCCTCTTTGACGACGACGTGCGCGGATTTCGGCGGGATCGCACTGGCAACGCTCGCCACGAGCATCACAGCAGCCAAAACCACTCCCACTCTCATCATGTTTCTGAACATCTCCTCAGTCCTCCTTTGGCCAGGGTAACCCGGGCCTGCCGACACGATACGACAAGCTCCCTCTGCGCAATGCGCGCAGCAGACAATCTGTCCTCTC
This sequence comes from uncultured Phycisphaeraceae bacterium, assembly GCA_964491135.1. Lineage (GTDB taxonomy): Bacteria > Planctomycetota > Phycisphaerae > UBA1845 > UBA1845 > JAFGJQ01. Next base: position 4,638 of record CAZBFW010000127.1, read on the forward strand.
GCTCTCTCTCTTCCCTGGAACGGGCCGCCGTGCAGACACGCTGCAGGTGCAGGCGTCAGCGGAACAGGCCGAACGGGTTTCTCGCTGCGAAGCTCAACTCACTCCCCGCAACATACCAGCCCCTGCAGAATAAGATCATGATAGCAAACAGGAGGAATCGATTCAACGGAAACTCACAACGCGCGAATGAAGCGGGACTGAAGGGGCGTTCCGTTCCTGGATTCTCGTCAGAACCGACAAAGACAGACCCTAACCTATTACTGCGACTTGAGTTACAGGTGACCTTCCAGAGAGATCCGCAGGTCAGGATCCTGTGAATGCTTTGAAGAGCTGTCCGGCGTCATCCAAATCCACGTCATCGTCCGTGTCCATGTCAAACACGCCGCAGCCCGGGGTTGTCCCCCCGTTCGGGCCGGTCATGCAATCGGCGAAGGCGGCGTAGTCGCGCAAGTCCACGAGGCGATTCCCGTCGTAGTCGCCGGGGATGCCCACGCAGCCCGTCCCGTAGATCCGCACGTCGTCGATGTTCCAGCCGCAGTAGGCCCAGCCCGAGTCCGTCGGACCCATGGTCCAGCGAAGGTAGACCGTCGACTGGTCGTCCGCCACGCTCGAGATGTCGAGGTCCATGCGGACCCAGCTTGTATCCGCCACCTCGGACGTGTTCTCCCAGAGCGTGACCCAGGTCACCTGGTCGGTGCTGATGCTCACCTTGGCATGGTCGTACATAGGCTGCTCCACGCCAAGCCACCGCCAGAAGGAGAGCCGCAGCCCGAAGTGGCCGGTGCAGTCGATGGGCGGCGTGGTCAGGTGACGCACGGGCATGCTGTTCGTGTAATCACCGGCCAGGTTGTACCCGTAGACGTTGCTCCCCGTGTGACCGCTGGTGGGGTCCGGACCGCCGTGAACACCGCCGCCTCCCGTGGGCGTACCCCAGGCCCACAAGTCCTCGATGGTCCAACCGGGATCTTCACTGAGGTCTTCGTCAAAGATCACGTTGCTGCCCAGCATCTCCGTGGTGAACGCGGTCGCCGGTGCGTCCGAGGGGGCAGTGGTCGTTCCGCTGTCTCCTGTGATGCTGAAGTAGTACTCCGGGCTGGACGAGCAGTTTGTCGCCGGCAGAACGGCCTCGTACAAAACCCCATTCACCTGGCTCATGGACACGGCGGCAAATGACGCGTCAGGATGATAGCGGTAGTGCAGGGTCGCGGTGTTGGCGTCCAGCGACTCCGTGGCGGAAGTGAAGGCCGCCCGCACAGGGGTATCGACACCCGCGAGGAGCGGGTCCGGCCGACCTTCCGGGAAGGCGATCTGCGTCGAGCGGACTTGGGGCACAGAGGTCAGGTGAACAAGCGCCGGCAGGATTTCCTCGTTGTTCGGGATGATCTGGTCCGGTGGAAGCTCAAATCCCGGAACGGACTGCCCCGCGGCCGGGCGCAGCTCGAAGCTGTACGACAGAATGCCACGCTGGGCGTACGTCCAGTCCAGTGAATCGCCGTTGACGGCGTAAATGGTCGTGTACGTCGGACCGGCTGTGTAGGCCTTGCCGTGCACGGCGAGGATGAGCGACCGCATGGCCAGTCCGATGTCCTCATACATGGCGTTGTCCGGGCAGAGGTCGGGCGTGTAGCCCCACGGCCACAGGATGTACTGCGAGTAGCTGTGGATGTCGAGTTGGGCGCGGATGTTCGCGTGGTTCAGGAAGAAATCGCGCAGGGCATGGGTCTCCGGCTCCGAGAACGGCCCGGTGCCCCGGTAGGTCCCGCTGCTGGGGTATGGACTGGAACCATCGTTGTCGATTCCCCAGGCTTCGCCCCAGTTGCGATTGATATCCACGCCGTACGAGCCGTTGGCGTTCAGGCGGCGGTTCTTGCGCCAGAGCCGCTCGCTGGTCCACGTATAGATGTATCCGTCCACGTTTGACACCGGAACCAGGAAGATTTCCGTGTGGTCCACCATGTCCGTGATGAGAGGGTTGCTCCCGTAGTTCCCCAGCAGATATGCGGCGAAGTAGGTGGGGACCGTCGTGGTGATCCACTCCCGTGCGTGCGCGCAGGAAAAATACAGCACACCCGGCTTCATTCCGGGTACGGTATCGTTCGCAATGCGCAGACCCCAGATGGTGCGGTTCTCCAGCGTGGTGCCGATGCTGATTCTCGAGACCAGCCCCGGGTAGCGGGTCACCAGTTCGTCCATATACCATATGATGTTGACTTCGCCGGCATCATAGGGGTGATACGCGAGGAAGAAATCATCAAACGAGTCCGCCCGCGGACCTGCCTCACGTTCCCTGTCGATCAGTTCCTGCACGTTCTCATGCACAACCGAGCAGCTCAGGCCGAGCTGCGCGATCCGGGCCAACTGCTCCGGCGACGCCACCACGTCCAGGGCGCCCGGCGCGGGAATGCAGTTGAGAATGATGCCGCCGGCTTCCTCAATGGCCTGTATGTCGGTGGACGAGGAGGCAACCACGCGGGCCTGACGAGGGCCTTCGTATGGTCGAGGCGCTGCCGCGGCGGACGTCACAACAAGCGCGGCAAGAACCCACGCACCAACGACGCCGGCCAGCCGCCGGCAGATTGGGCCATTGCGCAACATGCCAAACCTCCCCTTCCGTCCGTCAAATTGCGATGAGTTTCCTGCATCCCATCCCGAGGAGCTCAATTCGCACTGCACAGTCCCCTCGACGCGGGGGCCGGCAGCACCAGCCCGTCACGGTCCGTTTGGACCTATCCTACCCAAAACCGCCACGGAAGGTCAATTGCCGGCGTCCCGGAGGCATGCGAGCCGTGACCGCCTTCTTTTCGGACGCACCAGCAGCGAGATCGACTCCCGACGGAAACGGTGTTCGGCGAGGCAGGAGCATTATTGACGCCGAGCGAAGGCACGCGAGAATACGGCGCATCGGGTACGGTCACGGTATACCTTTCCATCTTCTGTTCCACCAGGGAGGCTGCCATGCGTCCACAATCTGCCTCGTTCTGGACCCTGCCGATCATGCCGATCCTGCTCCTGGCCGGCGGCTGCTGTCACGGCCTGACGCAACACACGGTTGATTCCTGCGGGACAAACCGCGTGTACTACGCGCACCAGCCGCACAACCTTCCGGACAGCCCGGTGCCCCTGGTCGTCGTGCTGCATGGCGCGACCCACGACGGCTGCAAGGCCGCCTGCATGACGCGCATGAACAAGAAGGCCGACGAGAAGGGCTTCATCGCCGTGTACCCCAACGGGACCATCGACGACTCCATACGCACATGGGACGCCGGACTCTGCTGCAAGCGGGCGCCCGGCCGGGTGGATGACGTCCGCTTCATCCAGACCGTCATTGACGACGTGCCCGACGCTCTGCGCCATGCCGTGGATTCCAGCAGGGTCTTCCTGGCCGGCTTCTCAAACGGGGCCATTCTGGCTCACAGGGTGGCTCGTGAATTGCCCGGCCGGATTGCCGCGATCGGGATGGTCGGAGGAACGGGCAACGTAGATCCCATGAGTGCGTCATGGCCGCCCGTTTCGGTGATTGCGTTTCACGGCAGCGACGACAAGCGAATCGAATACGACGGAGGGACGTTTCCCGAGGAATTGGGCGGTCAATCCTACGCGGGCATCGAGCGGATCGTCGACTTCTGGAGTGTGCACAATCAGTGCGCCACGCACCTGCCGGCCCAGCCTGTAGACACGATTGCGGAAAAAACGTCACACCGGGACGGAAGAGGCAACACGGAGGTCGTCCTCTACAAAATCCTCGGCGGCAATCACTCCTGGCCGGGAGGTCGCCGAGTGTCCCTCACCGGCGAAACGCCGACCCAGGCCATTTCCGCTACGGACATTATGTGGGAGTTCTTCGCGCAGCACCCGAAGCCCTGATTCGCGCAGCCTGGATCAACACGAGATGAAACTGCTGCCGCCTATTCCCGCGCGCTGGCAGCGCGACGCTCCCGACCCACGCACTGCCACTCTTCGAAGACGGCTCGGACGGGGCCGGGCCTGCAGCCGGGGCCGAATTCGCACTGGGCAATGACGCCGCCGCGCCCATCATAGAGCGCGCCGGCCACGCGCCGAACGGCGGCCCGGGTCTCCTCTTCCGTACCGAACGCCAGGATGCGCTGGCGGTCGATTTCACCCCAGAACGTGATCCGGCCTTTGAATCGCCGGCCGATCTCCTCAATGTCCATGCAGAAGAGTTGGCTGTTGATCGCATCCACGCCCACCTCAATCAGGTCCTCATAGATGTCCAGGATGTGGCCGTCGCTGTGCATGAAAGCGAACTTGCCCGCCGCGTGGAGAATGTCGCAGTAGTCCC
>CAZBFW010000128.1:0-8879 GCA_964491135.1 uncultured Phycisphaeraceae bacterium
ACAATCCCCACCATTTCGCAATCCCGGCGCGCCGGGATTCGCAATTCGCGATTCAGTCCTCCAGCCCCGTCACGCCCAGCACCATCAGGGACGCGGCGGCGTCGGTGGACCGCAATGTCAGAGACTGGATCGGCCGGTCCGGGTGCGGGTGCGTCCAGATCAGGACCCGCAGGGCAGCGGCCTCGCCGCCGGGGGAGTGGCCGGTCCAGACGATCGGGGCCTCCGCGGCCGGGGCCAGATCGGTGCAGGCTAGAACGTGTTGGCCGTACACAATATCCATCTTGGCTCGCGAGCCGTCTTCGTACTCGAGTTCATAGGTGCCGACCCTGACCTGCGAGGGGCAAGGCAAGTGCGTGGCGTGGAGAATGGCCAGTCGACCGGCCTTCGCCCCCACGGGCAGCTCCACGGCGACAGGAAGGTCCATGCCACGGGTCAGCCGGCTTCGCAGCACGACGGCCGAAGGCTTCGTCGCATCGGCCGGATCGCCCATCTGGAATGACAGGCCGTTGAATCGCGCCGCCCCGCCCTGCACCGTCGACAGGTCGAACTCATGCCCGAGGCCGAACCATCCCTTCGCGTCGGCGGCGGCCAGCGGGTAGTTGTACGCGCCGCCCAGGTCCAGGGTCCAGCCGGTGTGGTACCCGGGTTTCAGCGTGCTCAGGCCCATCAAGTCCAGGAAGTAGGAGCCGTAGGGGTACGCGTCCGGATCGGGAGGGTTGTCCGCGTTCCAGGCGGCCTCGGCCGCGATGACGTACATGGCATACTGCTGCATTTCCTTCTGAAACCGGCCCGGATCCAGCGAGTAGCCGGCCCAGGTGGTCTGGAGCAGGCCGCGTGATTTCATCGCGAGGGCGGCCTGGGCGAAGTGGACCACGTTGCCCGGGCGCGACCACGTGGAGGCCACGGTCTCAAAACCTTGGTCGTGGAGCACCTTCAGGTTGACGTAGTTTTCCGGGGCCGTGTCCACGTAGTGCCAGTCGGCGATCCAGATGTCCTTGGGCATCTGGTCCCGGAGCTTCTTCGCGCTTTCGGCGGAGGCGGCGTGGCAGGCATCGGGGCCTTCCCCTTCGCCCAGCAGCATGTCGCCCCACATCATGACCCGGATCCCTCGTTCCTTGAACCACGCGTGGTGCCGCAGCGTGTCCATGGTGAACAGCTCTTCGACCGTGTACGGCTTGCTGGACTCGCGGTACGGCACGCGGCCGCGGTGATGGAATTCGTCGTGGCCGATGTGAAAGACTCTCGGTTTGAAAAGCTCGATTGCCTCTTCGTAGATTTCGTAGATGAACTCGTAGGTCTTGGGATTCGTGACGCAGTAGGCCCAGATGGCGTCCGGGTCTTCGGCCAGGTCGAGATTGTGCCCGGTCTCGAACATCCACTGGCAGTGCCCCAGCGACATGACCAGCGGGATCACCTCGATGCCCAGGGCCCGGCAGGTGTCCAGGATGGTGCGGACCTCGCTCTTGGGCATGCCGTACTCGGGGTGGTGGATTTCCGGGTGCGAGTCCCATTCGGTGTACTCGGCCTGCATCACAAGCGTGTTCATCTTCAGCGGGCCGAGGACGTTCCGCAGGAGCTTGAGATGCAGATCCGGGCCCTGGCCGCCCGTAAACAGGTGGACACCGCGGATCGGCAGAGCGGGCCAGTCACGGATGTCGGCGGACCGGATCATGACCTTGCCGTCGGGCAGTTGCACGGCGAGCTGCTTGATGGTCTGGATCGCGTGACGGAGTCCGGCCTCGGTTGCGGCCTGCACGGTGATTCCATCCGGGGTGACCTGCAAGGCGTAGCCTTCCTCGGGAAGGTCGGTTGCCTTTTTCAGGGTGATGAGGGGTGTACCCTGTGGCTCTTTCGCGTCGAACGCGATATCGAAGCGGTCGTGGAGGTGGGTTTTCAGGTCGTTGGCGGGGGCGTCGGTGATTTCCAGGTCGGGAACTTTGGTGTTGACGATCGGGCCGCCAAACGACGAAGTCACTTGGAATCCGCCTTTTGCGAATGTGGTCTTCTTGGGTTTGGGGATGAGGTTTGGGGGACCGTCCAGGGGCCAGGTCTGGGCGTCGTCGCGACGGGTCAGTGATGTTTTCCGTTTCATCGGCGCCTCGTCGGTCTTTGCGGCCTCAAGCGGGGGCAGATGGAAAACGATGCGATACCGGATCGGCTCACCCTTGCGGAACCGCGTGCCCATGTCACCCAGCCAGAACAGCGGCCGGGCGGGGTCGGACCAGCGGTTCCTGCGGTAATCGTAACAGGTAACCGGATGCAGGCTGTCCACCTCGATCCGGATGGGGCCGATGCGGGAGTCGAACTCCAGCGTACGGAAGCTCTTGGCCAGCGTGCAGGGCTCCATCTCGCCCGAGACCGGCACCACGGGAACAATGCCCTCCTTCACGCTGTCGTCGGTCAGCACGGCCTTGAACGGCCGGCCGATGATCAGCGTGGGGTTCAGTCCGGCGATCATCCACTGAATGAGGGCCTCGCCCTCGTCGTTGTTGAAGCGGCCTTCGAACACGCGTTCCACCCGGCCATCGCTCGTGACGGTGACCGTGTCATCACCGGTGAAGCTGTCGTGCTCGCCGCGGTGGCTGATTGTCAGCCGCGTGCCGCCTTCGACGAGTTCCTGCCTGGCCGTGCTGACGGCCTGGTTCTCGGGTCCGAGGTAGAAATGCGGCGCCCACGGCGGCGCGGTGATTACCATGTTGCTGCCCCGGCTGAACGCGATCCCGCCGATGCTGATGCCGATGCCACGGTTCCAGGCGTCAACGGTGACCGCAACGTCGCCGGCCGTGAGTACGCGGGGAGCATCCGCGGCACGGGCGACGGACATGGGAATCAGGATGAAGCAGACGGCCATCCAGACCGGGTAACGCGCGGCACGTCCGCGGCCTTGAAGGCCGCCCCTGGAGTCGAAGAACTTTGCAGTGCCTGGCATGGGTTCATTCCTCCGATGTGGAACAGGGCTTCAAGAGCATGATGCAGGCGACATGCCCGCAGGGCAAGAGAGTGCTTGGCCGGGCCGGCCACCCACGGCAGCGCGGCCACATACCGGCGATCATGGAATCAAGGCATCCTGGAACCGCGCGAAGTCCGCGAGGTCCACGTCCGTGTCATCGTCGAAGTCCATGGCCTCGCAGATTCCCAGAGGCGGCCCCGCACCGGGGCCGGTCCAGCAGTCCCCTGCGAAGGCGTAGTCTGCCGTGGTGACCCGATTGTCGCCGTTCGCCTCGCCCAGACCGTACCCGCTGAGGACCAGCTTCACCGCGTCACTCGATGTGTATTCCCCGGGCTCACTGCCGGCGTTCGATACCATCACGCGGTGGGTGATCGGCCCGGCCCAGAAGGGCCAGCGTCCCAGGCGCACCCAGCGACCGCCGTCGGATCGCTGATCCAGGTACACGGTGCTGGAGCCGTTGGCATGCCAGACGGTGTATTCCGTCTGGTCGTTGCGGTTGCCTGAGGCGGTGTACCAGGCGTAAACGTCGTACCGCCCCGTCTTGGGGGTGGGGGCGCGGAACCGGGCGGTGCCGGCGGCCCCGCCGGCGATCACGCGCGAGTCGAACTGGAAGTAATCCGGCTGGGCCGAGTTGATCCAGGCGCCGGTCTCCTGGTAGGCGGTGGTTCCGTCCAGGTTATCGACCACCAGTTGAACGGCACGGTCGCTGACGAATGGATTGCCTGCCGGCTCTTCCCACGGCTGGCCCGGCTGGGGCAGGTGATCGATCTCATCCTGGATGGCGATCTGAGACGTATACTGATGATAAACCCAGAGCCCGCCGTGGGGGATGCCCTGCCCGCGAGCGTAGCTGAGTTGATCCGTGACCACCAGGTAGTCGTCGTCCTCGGTGGCCCGGTACGCCACGGCCAGCTTGTCCAGGTGGTCCGGGGCCTGGGCGACCTGCGTGTCAAACTCGCTGATGAACGCCGAGAGCGAGGTCACATACATCTGTGGCATCACGAGGTCCATGTATCCGCCCTCGACCCAGGCCGACCAGCGCTGCATGTGTTGCGTGATGCCGTAGGAGCCTACGGGAGCGCTGGAGACGGCAATTTCCGGGTTCGCGGCCTTCACCGCGTCGTAGCACTGCTGCACGGCCTGGTTCACGAGCCCTTCGCGGAATTCCACCCAGCGTGAGTTGTTGATGTTCGTGGGCGGATCCGTGCCGTACGCGGCGCGGTACAGGTCGGCCGTAACCGTTTCGTAGCCGTACTCCCGGCCGGTCGTCTGGCGGCCCCATCGGAAGCGATCGAGCTGGATGTCATCGAACGAGTAGTTCTCCGCCAGCTCGCGAATCATGGAGACCAGCAGGTTCATGGCGTCGGGGTGCCCGGGACTGAGGAACACGAAGCCCCCGTTCTCGCCGGTCACCGGATCACCATGAATGTCGCGGGCCAGCCATTCCGGGTGCGCCACCGCGATGGGATGGCCGGCCGGTCCGACAGCCATGCCGTACTCGAAAAACGCCCCGACCTTAAGCCCCTCCTCGTGGAAGATCCGGACCAGGCGGCGGACGGCGTCGAAGTTCGGTGAAGCCCAGGTACCCCCGGCCGCCTGGTAGGCCTTGGACGGCCAATGGACGGTGCCCCCCCCGTAGACGCAGACGTACACGGTGTTCATCTGGCCGGCGAGGATGTTCTGGGCGATCGCCCGGAGCTGGGCATCGGTCTTATTCTGAAACGTGTAGTGCGTCAGCCAGCAGCCTCGCAGCTCTGCGGCGCGGAGGTCGGACCCGTCGACCGTCCGGGCCGTTTGGCGGGCACGTTCCGGCGAGACGCCGGTGTCTGCCGTTACCCCGATCACGGGTTGAGGCTGCCCGACCGACACGCAACCGGCCAGGAGTATTCCCAATGGCGTACATCGAAGCGGCATGCGTCGCGATCGGCCGACCATCCAGCGTTCCTCCAAGGCCCGCTGACGCGGGCAAGCGGCCCGCGGAGCCAGGCAGGCATTATATAACGATACGACGGCACACACAACCAATCGGTCAGTTCGCGCCGACATATCGGTCCGAAGTGTTCACTCGTGAACAGGCGGCGACGACCTCTCATGCAATGCCGGTATCCCCCGTCGGTGGCCGCGAAAAGACATCCATTCAGAGGATGCGGCGACTGCACGCGCGCAGTTGCGAATGCCATCGTGTGTGCAACGAGGAATTGATGAGAGGCGGAGCGGCTCGAGACTGAAGGGGAGCAAGGCGTGTGCAGTCGGGCCGGCCGCCCGGTGGGCCCCGGCGGCGTGGAGGGCGCGACTTGCCACGGACACCGGCGGTCGTAATCGATATGCCCTGTCCGCCCGCATGGCCGTGCGAATCTGAAAACAGGTTTGTAACATTCTTGCCAACAGGAGGTTATGGAAAACCCCACACGAGACGAGGTTCCACGTCAGATGCGACGGGCGGGTATTGCATCGCTTCCGGTATAATTATATAATGATCGAACGTCGCAGCTTGCGTCGAGGCTGAGCGATGCTGGTGCGCTGCGTTCCATCGATCGACACGTCATCGCGCGCATCGCTGAGGTCTCAGCCGGGGGAGGGAACCCGGGACGAGAGAGAGGGCCTGCCGGTGAACCGGTCGGCAACTCGGAATCTGGCCGTCGCGCTCGTTTGGAGTCGGCGGATTTGAGGACGACTCGTTCTGTTTCACTCTCTCTTGGAGGAGGTAGTTGCGATGAAGAAAGTTCCATGGCTCTCTCTGGCGGTCGTCGCGCTGATGGTGAGCGCAGCCCCGGCCGCGCAATCGACGCTCATCCATGTCAGCAGCATTGACCTGGGTAACGACTTCAACGGCACCACCGGCTACGGTGACAACCCGTTGTCCATCGCGTTCGACGGCACGGCGGCCTACGTGGGCGGGCTTCGCAACACGTCCGGCAGTCCCGATACGGTGGGCGTGGTCAAGGTCGAAGGGCTCTTCGGCGGCCCGGCGACCATCACCCCCATGCCGCTGACCCTGATTACCGGCGTGGCCGTCACCCGGGGTCTGGATTCCCTGGCCTACTCGCCCGGGGCCCTGATCATGCATCATGATTCAGGTTCGACGGCGACGGGCTTCATCAGCCGGCGTTCTCCCGTTGACGGCGCGGAGGCCTGGACGATGTATGGTCCGCAGGGTGCGCGTCCGTTGGGCACGGTGGGCATCGACCCGGTAGGCGACAGCGGTGCCCCTGGTGTTGCGTACCTTGTGCAGGGCTCGGGCCGTCGTCGTCTGCTTTCGCTGGCGGATGGGTCGAACATCTATGACGGCTCGACCGGCGGCATCATCAACACGAGCCCGACCGTCATCGGGACTTCGTGGCGCGGGGTCGCCTTCGATTCCGACGGCAACATTGTCCTGAGCGACGACACCGGCATCGGCTACGGACAACGCATCGGCGTGAACCAGTGGCAGTCGCTGGGCGGGGTCGCCAACGCAACGAGCAGCTCAATCGTCAAGGACGTGGCGGCCAACCTGGTCGGGCAGGGCGTCGCCATTCTGGAGGACCTGGGCTCGGACCTGCTGGCGGTTACCGGCCGGAACATGACCACTTTCACCGATCTGAACGGTGCGGTGACCAGCGTGGTGGACACCAGCGTTCACATCCGCAACGTGGACGGCTCCATACTGGGCCTGACCCAGATCGAGCTGAAAGGTGACGAGAACGGCATCGGCACGCCCTGGGAGGGCGACATCAAGAACCTGGCCTTCGGGCTGGATGCCGGGGGTCTGCCGACGCTGCTGGTCGTGGACTTCGTCGGCCGCCGGCTGGACGTGTACCAGGTGCCGGAGCCGGCGACGCTGGCGTTGCTGGCCCTGGGGGGAGCCGCCCTGCTGCGCAGACGGCGCTAGAATCCTTCGGTGGGGAGGCGGGCGGTACGCCAATGCCGCCCGCCTTCGCCCCGATCATAAGTGTCCGGGTACGTGGAACGCGCCCGGGCCGGGCGAAGACCGGGAGTGGCACGGCCACATGCCGGGTGGCTACGCAAGGAGAGACGGATGAAACGCGAGGTCGCGGCCATGAGACGACGGAAGGGCGGCTTCACCCTGATCGAACTGCTGGTGGTGGTATCCATCATTGCCCTGCTGATCTCGATTCTGCTGCCTTCGCTGAGTAAGGCGCGTGACCAGTCCAAGATGGTGCTCTGCATGAGCAACCTCAAGCAGATCGGGATGGGCTTTGCCCTGTACGCGGATGACCACGTGCAGCAGCCGCCGCCGAACCGACTCCCCGGTGGAACGGAGCCGGACTTCAAGGACAGCGACTGGTGGTACTACAACCACATGGTGCCGCGCTACATCCCGTCGCGGGAGAAATCCGGCACGAACGCGGCGTTCGGCGGGGTCTTCCGATGCCCGGGCGACAAGGTCGCGGGCCGGGCGTACTCGATGAACATTTTCGCGAGCAATTACGACCAGACCAGGCCGTTCGCGACGGCGTATTCCCGGGGCAAGCCCTTCAATCCGTTCTCGGTCAAGTCGTCTCAGTTGTATCTGCTGGTCGGGGAAGCGCACGCGATCTTCGCAGACAGTGAGAATCCAAACTGGTATGGCACGCGGTACGTGATCGGAATGGAAGGCTCTTCCGTATACCGGAAGTTCATGAAGGCGACGGAACAGGCACAGCGGGGCCCGTTCAACGGGTACATCGACTTCACGAAACACAAGGAGCGGGTGAATTTCCTGTTCGCCGATCAGCATGTGGAAACCTTGCGGCCGACGCAGGTGGTCAAGCCGGAGGAGGCGAACCCCACACGCTGGATCTCGACCCTGCGCGTGCAGTGGTCCCCGGAAGACCCGCAGTGGAATCTGCCTACACCGCAGTAGAACAGAGAGTTGAACAGGCATAGGAGGTACTGAAGCATGACGAGTTTTCGACGAATCCGACCGGCCGGTGCCCTGCTGGCCGTGCTGTGCGTGGGCCTGCTCGCGCCGGCGGCCCGTGCCGATTTCTACCTGGAGCGTACAATCAACCTGGACGCGGACTTCGGCCCGTTGGGCAACAACCCGATCCAGGTGGTGTCGGACGGCACGTATGCATACGTGGCCGGCTACACGGCGGCCGACCCCTCGGGTGACGTCGGTATTGTGAAAGTGAACCTGTCGGACCCAAGCGACCGCGTGGCCCTGGCCGGCGGCACGCAGACCATGAACCGATATCGGGCATACATCGGCCTGGTGGTCCGGGACGGGATTCTCTACGCCATGGCAGACCGGCCGCTGAACACCAATGTTTCGACAAACGTACGGGCCATCGACACGACCACGGGGGCCTTGGTGCCGGAATTCGACGGCGACACCGGTACGGGCGATGGCATCGCCTGGGACCCGGCGGCCATCGGGACGGCCACCGGCGGCATGGCCTATGACCCCGGCGTGGGCGGCGTCGACTATGGACTGTCCATGCTGGCCCTGGGGTCCGGTCGGCGCGTGCTGATCGGGATCGAAGACGGCTTCACCCTGTACGATAAGAGCGATGGCATGATCGTGGCGGACGTCAGCGGCCAATGCGCCGTCTCGGACCTGACCTCCTGGCGCGACCATACGTATGACGCCGCCGGCAACGTGTACATGCGTCGTTCGAACCAGGTGCAGATGGCAATTCGAACCGGCCCCAATGTCACCGACGGCTACGCCCACCGACACCTGACTGATGAGCTGAACGCCGACGGCACGCCAAAGGTCGGCTGCGGCGACGGTAAGCCGGTGGCCTTGCGGCTTCAGCCCAATTCGCTGGGCCAGCACATTGAGCATATCCCGGCGACCTCGACGGGCACGTCGGGCCGGGAATTGCTGATTTTCAACGACCGGCCGGACAATAGCGGAGGAAAGGCGTTCGCGAACGTGATCAGGATGGTGGATACGAACGGCCTGCTGCCGGACCCGCCGGTGGAGCTGCTCAACAGCAAC
>CAZBFW010000129.1:0-365 GCA_964491135.1 uncultured Phycisphaeraceae bacterium
CTTGGACGAGGGCTCGTCTGACCGGTAGGCCGTCCGATCCTCCAGGAGCGATTGAACTTCCTTCGTCAGGAAGCGGCTGATCTGGGCATAGCCGTGGGAATCGCTGTGGCCCCAGCGGTGGTGGTAGTAGCGAAGCGGGAAGTAGATGTAGAGCCGGTCGCGGGCTCGCGTCATGGCCACGTAGAGCAGTCGCCGTTCCTCGTCCACGCCCTCCGTCTCGCCGACGGCCATGTCGGACGGGATCATCCCGTCCGCGGCGTGAAGGATGTGGACCACGTCCCATTCACAGCCCTTGGCGGAATGGATGGTGCTGAGCACCAGGTAGTCTTCCTCCAGGAAGGGCGGCTGGGCCAAGATCGGAAGAG
>CAZBFW010000129.1:375-3697 GCA_964491135.1 uncultured Phycisphaeraceae bacterium
TCAGGTCGGTGATGAACCGGCTTCGCGAGCGGTACCCGCGGGCGATGTGCTCGAGCTGCTCGATGTCACGCGCGCGGACGCGGGCGTTGTCGTGCGTTCGCTCCAGGACCGGCTCGTAGAATTGCCGGAGCCGTTCCACCTGGACGGCGACGGACGGCGCGGTGCCGCCGGTCGGGGCGCTATCGCCGTCTTCCACGTTGGGCATGGCGGCGCATTCCAGAAGCACGCGGCGCAGCGCGGCGAACTCCTCCTTGGCCGGTCCGGGAACCGGAACGTCGGCGGCGGCCAGCCGTCGCAAGGGTGAGGGGCTCTCGGCGGGGGCTTCCCCCTCGGCGGCGGGCCGACGTACGCCCAGGGCGTCCATGATGCGGCGGGCGTGGGCGGGTCCGATGCCCTGGAGCAGCGGCAGGATGCGGAACCAGCTCACCTCGTCGAACGGGTTCTCGACGATTCGCAGCAGCGCGAGCATGTCCTTGATGTGGGCGGCCTCCACGAACTTCAGCCCGCCGTACTTGTGGAAGGGAATGTTGCGGCGGGCCAGCTCCACCTCCAGCATGTCACTGTGATGCCCGGCCCGGAACAGCACGCCCTGGCGAGCCAGCGCGATGCCGCCTTCCAGGTGCGACAGAATGTTCCCGCAGACGCTCTGGCACTGGTTTTCCTCGTCCAGGCAGTGGATGAGCACGGGCTTCTGCTCTCCGGTGCGTTCGGACCAGAGATCCTTGGTGTAGCGTTCGGAAGCCTGCTGCATCACGGCGTTGGATGCCGCGAGGATGGGCCGGATGGAGCGGTAGTTCTGCTCCAGGGTGACGATCTTTGTGCCGGGGAACTGCTGGGGAAAATCGAGGATGTTGCGGATGGTGGCGGCGCGGAACGAGTAGATGGCCTGGGCGTCGTCGCCGACCACCATGATGTGCGGGTGACGCTTTCGCATGTTCTGCAGGATCTGGGCCTGCACGGCGTTGGTGTCCTGGTATTCATCCACCAGGATGTGCTCGAACCGGTTCGCGACCTTCTCGCCGACGCCGGGAGCGGCCGCCAGGGCGTTCCACATCAGCAGCAGGTCGTCGTAGTCCAGGACGTTGCTTTCGCGCTTACGGCGGGTGTAGTTCTCGAAGATGGCGGCGATGCCCTCGCGGTCCTCCGCGCACCAGGGGAAGCGGGTGTCCAGCACGTCGGGCAGCTTCTCCTGCGCATTCACCATGCGCGAGTAGAGACTGACCAGCGTCTGCTTGCGGGGGAACCGGCGCTCACCCTTGCCCAGGCCCAGCTCGTTGCGGATCAGGTTCATCAGGTCCGCGGCGTCGCCCTGGTCCATGACCGTGAAATCCGGCGACAGGCCGATGAACCGGCCGTACCGGCGGAGCAGACGGTTGGCCACCGCGTGAAACGTGCCGCCCCAGACCTTGCCGGTAATCTGCCGGCTGACCAGGCGGCCGGCCCGCGACAGCATTTCCGCGGCCGCCCTTCGGGTGAAGGTCAGAAGCAGGATGCGGTCCGGCTCCACGCCGCGCTCGATCAGCCACGCGACCCGGCAGGCGAGCGTCCGGGTTTTGCCCGTGCCCGCCCCGGCCACCACCAGCAGGGGCCCCTCGCCATGCGTGACGGCCTCACGCTGCGCGGGATTCAGATCGTCGAGCCAGCTTCCCATGGGGGGTGTTCTGCGCATTCTTCCTGACGAAGTTTCCAGGCAACCCTGGGCCGCCGTCAGCCTATTCCCGATCGGCACCCATTGCCACCGCTGCGGGTTCTGACCCCGGAGACCCCTGACCTGGGCAAGGCGCGCAAACGAAAGAAGGCCAGGAAGCGGGGGCAGGGAGGCATGGATCGCGGGACGGATGCATGGACGTCGGGGGTGACCAACGGGCGGTCCCGGCCGGCGGGAATCCCGTCGCGGGGGCTGTCGGACGGGGTTCTCGGCTGGACCACGTGGCGCCCGTTTCGTGGAAGGTGCGAGAAGCGTGAATGGCCCGCCAGCCGCGATGGCCTTGATGCTGAGCCTCCCGGGCTGTCCCATCGGAGGCCCCCTGGACCTCCTGGAAACGCCCACCCCCGGCCCGGGCTCGTTCTGCATAATCTGCACAGCTTTGCCGCATATCATGTGGAATAAGGGATTTTGCTTATGGTGCTCGCCATAAAGACTTGGCATATTGGACCCTGGCACAGGGTTCGCCGATTTGCCGATAACCTCTGAGAAAACGCGGCGTGGACTGTGTCCCCCGGCTGAGAACGGGGTTGTAACGCCTGAAACAGGCGGGTAAGATTATATAAGCAAGCAGGTTGCCCGGGGGGGCAGGCTCTGCCTGTTTCCGCAGGCTTGCAGACCGGCAGCGTAAGTCATTTTGGCGTCGCGTCTCTGCAAAACGGAAGGCACTTCAATGAACACCGTATACCATCGGAGGCCGGGTCTCACGCGCCATACGTTCGGAACAGCGTTCACGCTGATCGAATTACTGGTCGTTGTGTCGATCATCGCGCTGCTCGTCGCGATTCTTCTGCCCAGCCTAGCCAAGGCACGCGAGCAGACCAAGTCCCTGAAATGCCTGGCCAACCTCCGCACGATCGGCAACGGGGTCGCCCTGTACGTGCAGGACCACCAGATACTGCCCGGTCCGCTGCACCCGCCCATATATCGAAAAACCGCCGACATGCCCGGGGGTACGCAGCGTCTCTGGTTTTTGCTCTATCGGCTCGCACCCTACTTCAGCAAATCCGATGAGTTGCTGGAATACGTGGACAAGGTCTCGGAGTGCCCGACGGCAGTCGGGAAGTACAAGGACTCCCTGTTCCTGCCCCCGAGCGAAGGAGGTCCGAACGAGAACCCAAGTTGGTCTCACCCGTTCAACTACCTCCCGAACACGTGGGGAAACACGAGTCCGACATACTACTTCGGATGGGTCAATATCGGCGTTACCTGGGAGGGGTTCATGAACAACATCAACGGCCCGAACCCCACATACAAGGTACCCAAGCCGGTCGAGACGATTAAGCGAGCGGGCGACGAGTGGATGGTGGGTGATGCGTGGTGGGACATCAAGACCATCCGTGTGAACCCGACAACGATCAAGAAGACGCTGATGGGTACGTGGCAGCTCGGAAACGACAACCCGACCAATCAATCGAATAACCCGTTGCCGCGTGCCCCCTATCACGGGGGTGGCAACGAACAAACGCGATTCACCAACCTGCTGTACTTCGACGGGCACGGAGGAGTGCTGAGGGGCAAGGACAGTTGGAAGAGGTTCCCCGCCACGAACCCACAGGACGTAAGCCAGTAGCCCGGCGGTGCATGCCGGGTTTGCCGGAGCGGCCGGCAGGGTTC
>CAZBFW010000129.1:3707-8802 GCA_964491135.1 uncultured Phycisphaeraceae bacterium
AGAATCCTGCCGGCCGCTTCTTTGTGGCGCTCTGACACGAACGGAGGTTGTCCGCGGGCTGGGGGATCGCGGGGCGTCAGAGCGCAGCCCGGTTGGCTCGTCGGCGTCCACCCGGCGACCTGCCCCCCAAGCCTACTTGCTCACCGCGTAGCACTCGGTCTGGCCGCCGCAAGTGTTGTCAAAGTGGATGGCGGTGGCGACGGCCGCCTGGGCAATAGAATCGGCGCTGCGCTTGGTTTCGTAGAGCTGGTGCAGGGCGCCGTAAGCGTAACGATCGCCGGAGCCGACCGCCGCATACTTGGCGAACCGGGTGACGGTCAGGTCGCTGTCCACCTGGAAGATGCCGTGTCGGTTGACGACCAGAAACTCCGAATCCAAGCTGGCAAACGGGCTCTCGTCTTCCTTCTGCGGCTGGTCGTTGACGACCTGGTAGTGGTCTTTCAAGGCCCGCCAGAGCCGCAGGAAGCAGTCGAAAATCGCCATCTCGTTGTTCAGGGCGGGCGGGCGCTTGCGCGATCGGAAGTAGTGCAGCATGATGTTGTCATACACCGACCAGCCAACGCCGCCGACGTATGACGTGCCGATCTTGCGAACCTTGGGCCGGTGGGTCAGGTTGTCGGTATGCTCGCGGCGCGAGCCGTAGAAGTGCATGGTGTCGGCAGCCAGGACGGTCCGGCCCCCTTTGTTCACCGCAACAATGATGGACATGGCGAAAGCTCCTTTTGGTGCGCGGCGGGAAGGATGGGCGCTGGGGAGACGGGTGTCAATGGGATGGGCAAGAAAACAGAAGACAGAAAGCAAGAAGCAATGAACAAGAATCAGAAGGGCTCGGGGGATGGGGGATCGCGGGTGGGGAACTTATGACTACAGGTCGGCCTCATCCCCGGCACAGCGCCAGCAGGCCGTGAAATGCCCTTCGAGGGTCTCGCCGCAGGTTGGGCACTGCCATGACGGAGGGGGCGGGGTCTCTTCCACTCGCCGGAACGGCTCGCCGCACTCGGGGCAGCGCGGCTCGGGCAGACCCCACAGGTTGTACCCGCACGTGGCACAGTGCGTCGGGCTCGGGGTTCTTTCGGTGCCCACCAGAATTCGCCGTGCGGCTTCCAGGTCCGCCTCCTCGACCCAGATTTCGGCCAGCGAAGGGAAGGCCGGCAGGCCGCCGATTGCCGACTGCAGCGCTTCGCCCACGATGCTGGCGCGGATGCCGTGCTGCTTCAGGATCATCATCAGCATTCGCGCGTGCGCGGCGTCGCGCGCGAGATAGGCCCGAACCATGGCTGACTCCTGCCCGGCCGTTCGTCAACAGACGTCTGCATGACGCGAGTGATGCCGGAGCACGGAGTATCCTACCAGATACTCCTCTCCGTATGAAACCAGGCCGGTCCTCGTTCTTCTTGTGCCTTCGTTGGCTTCCGCAGCGGTCGCCGGCGAGGGCTCGGTTCCCTCCAGGCGTCGTGCGTCGTGCCGGGTCTACCGGTTGCGGCGTTTGTAGCAGGTGGTCATATCGCAGATGCTGCACATGTGTTCGAGGCGCCTGACGTCGGGGCCCAGGCCCACGATGCCGCTGACGCTTTTGAGCGGGCTCATCAGCGACGATGCGCTCAACCGGATGCCGCACGGCTGGTCGGGCAGCAGCGAAAACAGCTTCTGCTGCTCTTGTGTGGCCCAGGCACAGTAGCCGGGACTGAGGCGGTTGGTGATCCTCCAGCCGGCCGCCTGTGCTTCCGCGCGGATGTCCGCCTCCACGCGATCGGCGCAGGCTTCCGCCGCCGACGAGCCGATCGCATCGAGGGCATAGCCCTCCATTGTGTGACCGGCTTTCATCAGAGTGCGCGCCTCTTCTTCCACCTGATGACCGATCGTGACCACAAACAGGGCGACGGCCCGGGCGTGGGCCACGTGGCCGCGGATCATCCGGCCAATGGTCATCGTCACGCCGCCGACGGTAAGGGTATCGGCGTGCGAGTCCACCTGGCAGGGTCGCGGAATCCAGAGCGTTCGGGCGTCGATGAGCGGCTCGGCGTCCTCCAGGGCCTTTCCGACGGAGTGCTGGACCGGTTCCGGCATGGCGCCGGATGAGTAGCCGAGCTCGCGAGCGACGTACGCCAGGTCCATCGGCAGGTCAGTCAGGCGGAGGCGCTGCTGCCGCGAACGGCCATCGACGAAGGTTGGGATGTCGTTGTCTGTAACCATGGGTGATCTGCCGTTCGGCCGGCGAGGATGGCGGCATCACAAGTGGGTGCCCCGGCGCACCAAGACCGGCTGGAAAGCCGGTCCCACACCGGAAGCTGGTCCCACGAACTCTAGAGAACCAGGGGCTGGAGACTGGAAACTGGACGCTCCCGCAAAAGGCGGACACGCACGCCCGCGCAGACGCAGTGTCCGTTCCCTACGGCCTACACTCGACAGCCTACAGCCCACAGCCTACAGCCCACAGCCTCCCAAGACCGGCTGGAAAGCCGGTCCCACAACGGAAGCCGGTCCCACAACGGAAGCCGGTCTCGCAACGGAAGCCGGTCCGATGCGGGATGGCCGGGCGGAGTGTACCTTGGGTCGTTCGGTCGTGCCACTGGATCAGGAGCCAGCGTGATTGCGTTCGCGGTATCGGCACGTGCGATCGCGGGCATCAGCGGGCGGCCAGAATGTCGCGGCAGACGGCGCCCGGCCACAGGACGGTTACGGGGAAGGGCACGTTTTGAGTTCGGCAGGTCTCTCGGACCCGCTCCGCATGTTCGGCGGCGTTGTACCGGGCGTTGAGGTGATAGAGCACAAGATGGCCAGGCTGAACCTGGGCGGCGTTGGCCAGCACGCGATCGAGCAGCCCGTGCTGGCCCAATCCGGCGTAGGGCTCCAGCACGTCCTGGCGGTAGAAGTAGGTGCAGTCGCAGAACAGAACCTCCGGGCGAGCGGGCAGATCCAGCGGGACAACTGCCGAGTCGCCCGTCACCGCCAGCGGAACGCGGTCACCGTCCACGATGGCGTACCCCAGGGCCCGGTTGGACGTTTTCCGCACGGCGTGGGTGGCCGGCAACACGAGCAACTGCGGACCGGCCTCTGCCTGGGTCAAAGGGATTCGCTGGCCCGCGCGGACGGCGGCCCACCGGGCCGTCGCGGCGCACGGCACGCCCTGGGTCGGACCGGCCTGTCGAACCGCCGCGACGTGGTCGCTCTCGGCGGGATAGACGATGCGGCACGGTCGCTCGAACGCAGCCCAACTGACGACCTCAAGCAGACCGGCCAGATGGTCGCGATGCTGGTGGGTGATCGCGATGGTGTCGATGTCCTCGCAGTCGGCCCCGAGGTGAGCGGCGGCGCCGTCGCCGGCGTCGAGCAGCAGCCGGTATGCAGGCACGTAGAGCCAGGTTGCCACTTGTGCGGTGGAAAATCCAACAATCTGCATGGAGGCAGTTTACGACGCGTCCGGCGTTTCGTGAAGACTGTCTGAGCGACCGGCCGACTCGCTTGCAATGGGTACCTGCGGGCCCTAAGCTACGTTGTTTCCGACGCCATGGGGAGCGGGTTTCCCTGGGGCAGGCCAGAGGCGAAGCCGGCCGGGGATCGGCTCCGTCGTCCGTAGCGCAGGCAGGACATTCGTGAACCTTGAACAACTCAAGCCGATATTGGCCGGCATCGAACAGGAAGCCCGGCAGGCAGCCCAGGCCGCTGGCACGCTGGAGGCCCTGCGGGGGGTCCGGGCGAAGTTTCTGGGCAGGAAGGGCAGCCTGGGGCAGTTGATGGGGACGATCCGGGAGTACCCGCCGGAGCAGCGGGGCCTGGCCGGTCAGACCCTCAACGCCGCGAACCAGGCCGTCACGGCCCTGTTTGAAGAGCGGCACAAGCAGATCGAGTCTTCGGAAGTGGCTGCGGATGCGAGCGGGGCGGGCGCGCATGACCCGTCTTTGCCGGGCGTCCGGCTGCCGCTGGGCAACGTGCATCCGGTGACGGCCGTTCAATGGCAGATCGAGCACGTGTTCCAGCGACTGGGTTTCACGGTGGAAGCCGGCCCGGAGATGGAGTCGGACTACTACAACTTCGAGGCGTTGAACATTCCGGCCCTGCACCCCGCGCGGGACATGCAGGACACGTTCTGGCTGACGAACGGCCTGCTGCTTCGGACGCACACGTCGCCGGTGCAGGTGCGGACGATGGAGAAGTTCGGCCCGCCGATCCGGTGCATTGTGCCGGGGCGGTGCTTCCGGTACGAGACGATCGACGCGTCGCACGAGAACACGTTTCACCAGTGCGAAGGGCTGGTGATCGACCGGAACATCTCCATCGCGAACCTCATCGCGGTGATGAGGCTGCTGTTGCGGGAGGTATTTCAGCGGGACGTGAAAGTGCGTCTTCGGCCGGGGTACTTTCCGTTTGTGGAGCCGGGTTTCGAGTTGGACATGAGCTGCCTGATCTGCGGCGGCAGCGGGTGTGCCACGTGCAAGCGGTCGGGCTGGGTGGAGGTTTTGCCGTGTGGCATGGTGCATCCGAACGTGCTGCGGTACGGCGGGATCGACCCGCACGAGTACACCGGTTTCGCGTTCGGCCTGGGGCTGACGCGGCTGGCGATGATGAAATACGGAATCTCGGACATCCGCGTGATGAACGCGGGGGACGTTCGAGCCCTGGTGCCGCCTTCGCGGATGGCGGGGCCGACGATCGTGGAGAAGAATTAGTGAGTGCGCCGGCGCGCACCCCACATGGGCAAGCGCAATGCTGATTTCGCTGAACTGGATTCGTGATTTCGTGGACCTGCCGCGCGACGTGAGCCCGCCGGAGCTGGGCGAGCGGTTCACCCTGACGTGCGCCGAGATCGAGGGCGTCGAGCGGATCCGCGTGGATGCCCGCGGGCTGATCGCCGCCCGGGTCGTCTCGAACCGCGAGTTGCCCGGCAGCCGCGGCCTGCGCCATGTCGTGCTGGACGTGGGCGGGGGCAGGACGGTGGAAACCGTGACGGCCGCTCCTCTGCTGCACGTGGGCACGTGCGTGGTCTACGCCCCGCCGGGAGCGTCGCTGGCGGCGTTCGGGGTCATCCGCGAGGCGAAGGTCGAGGGCCACGCCAGCGTGGGCATGATTCTGCCGGGCGAGGCCATCGGGATCGAAA
>CAZBFW010000130.1:0-6040 GCA_964491135.1 uncultured Phycisphaeraceae bacterium
TTCGCCCTGGTTTTCCGGCGCGAAGCCTTCCTGCCGGCCGCCGCCGATCCGCGCTGGCTGCGCGCGATTCGCAGGGGCTTCACCTTGCTCCTTGCGTCCGAACTCGTGATGGCAAGTATGCGATTCCTGCTGCACATCAGTACCGTCGCGAACTGGTCCCGCGAGAGTCTTGTGGTCTTGTGGTTCATTAGCTGCGGGTTGTATTTGCCGGGCACCTGGATCGTGGCCAGTCGTGACCGGGTATGCCCGCCAATGTTCGACCCGCGTCACCTGCGCCGCGCGGTGCGGGTCTGCGCGGTTGTTGCCTCGATCGGCACGTTTATCGTGGCCATTGAGTGGTCCGTGAATCGCCTGCCGGCGCATCTGAGCGTCTCGGTCCTTGCCCTGATGATTCTTGGCCTGCTGGGCACTGCCTGCATGTTCCTCTTGCTGCGTGGATTCGCCCGACGCATCCCCGTCCCGGCTCTGGCCCTGGCCACAACCGGCCTGCTCTGGTTTGTGCCGACGGTGGCCGGGTTGCGCCTCGGGCAGGACGCAGTGTATGCCCTGCTGCTGGCCACCGGCCATCCCAATGCCGATGCCGTCTATGGATCGCCCGTCGGCAGCGCAATCTGCAAGGTCCTCGAAATCGCCGATTGGATCAGTCTCGGAGCGTCAGCGGTGGTCTTCTTCTGGTTTCGGCGGCGCTTGAGCGCGGTACTCGCGCGAGCCCGCGAGACGACCGTCGCCGCTGCGGCAGGGCTGAGGTGATCCGATGGACGATTCGCCACGTGTTCCGGTCATCGTATCGTGCGATATCTCGTGTCCCGGGTGCGGCTACAATCTGCGGGGGTTGCGAACCGACGCGCGGTGTGTGCCACTGCTTCTTGAGCAGTGGTCCCCGCCACAACCGAACACATCCCGGCCTTTCAATGCCGGGAACGCCAATCCCCCTCCCCGCTCCACGGATGGAACGCGGTGAGCCTGGCCGGCACGGCCTGAGCATCGCACTGGAGCGTGGCACTTGCCATCATCGGCCCACCCGTCAAAATGATGGCCTGTCGCGCGGACCGCAAGCGTGGTCCGCGTCGGAGGACACGCCATGTTCGAATGGTTTTCCGACCTGAGTCCCGCCTTGCGATACGGGGTCTCGTTCCTTCTCATCGGAATCTCGACCGTCCTGTACTTCTCAGGCGTGTTCTGGCCGTGGGGCTGGGCGGTCGGCCTCGTCCTCCTCTGCGCGAGTGTATTCGCCGACTGAATGGCAGGCCCGGAAGCCGGATCCGCGCATACGGACGCAACAGCCGGCCACGCCGCTCGCCTCCCTCGCGCCTCCATTTTTGCTTCTTGCCTTTTGTTTTTTGCCTTCCGTCCCTCCGTCCTCCCCGTTTTTGCTTTCTGCTTTTTGCTTTTCGTTTTATGTTCTCCCACCGCCTCTTCCTACAGCCCACAGCGTACAGCCTCCCTTCGTCCCTTCGTCCCTTGGGTTGCAGGCGTAGCCCGCGCCGTGCTACACTGCCCTCCAGCGGCTTCGCCTGGCCAATCGAGCCTCGCCGCCCGACCGCCTGTCGTGGTGTGGACATGACAAACGAAGCGGACACATGCCGCCAATTCGTCGTCCCGAAGCTCCAGGCCGCGGGTTGGGACACCGAACCACACCGGCTCAACGAGCAAGTCACCTTTACCGACGGGCGGATCGTAGTGACAGGTAGCCGGAGCCGGCGCCGGCCGGGCAAACGGGCCGACTACATCCTGCGTTACCGCCCAGACTTCCCGATCGCCGTCGTGGAAGCCAAGCCCACGTACCGCACCCCCGGCGACGGTCTCCAACAGGCCAAAGACTACGCCGAAATCCTCGGCCTGAAGTTCGCCTACAGCACCAACGGGCACGGCATCGTCGAGTTCGACTACACCACCGGCCAGGAACGCGAACCGGACACGTTCCCGACGCCCGACGAACTCTGGCGCCGGCTGGCGATCAGCCGAACGCTCGGCCCGGACGCGGCCGAGAGGCTTCTGGAGCCGTCACACGTCGAGCCCAACCGGACAATGAGGTACTACCAGGAGATCGCCATCAACCGCACCGTCCAGGCGATTCTCCAGGGCAACCGCCGCGTGCTGCTCACCATGGCCACCGGCACAGGCAAGACCGTCGTGGCGTTCCAGATCTGCTGGAAGCTCTGGTCCGCCCGCTGGAACCGCGCCGGCGAGCACCGGCGCCCGCGCATCCTGTACCTGGCCGACCGCAACATCCTGGTGGACGACCCGATGGCCAAGACCTTCGCCCCCTTCGGCGACGCCCGCTGCAAGATCGAGAACGGGATCGCCAACAAGAGCCGCGAGATGTACTTCGCCATCTACCAAGCCATTGCCAAGGACGAGCGCCGCCCCGGCCTGTATCGCCAATACGCGCCGGACTTCTTCGACCTGGTGATTGTGGACGAATGTCACCGCGGCAGCGCACGCGACGAGAGCAACTGGCGCGAGATCCTCGAATACTTCGAGCCGGCCTTCCAGGTCGGCATGACCGCCACGCCGCTGCGCGACGACAACCGCGACACCTACCGCTACTTCGGCAACCCGATCTACACCTACAGCCTGCGCCAGGGCATCGAGGACGGCTTCCTTGCCCCGTACCGCGTGCATCGCATCATCACGGAGTGGGACGCCGCCGGCTGGCGCCCCAGCCAGGGCGACTTGGACCGCTACGGCCGCGAGATCCCCGACGAAGTCTACGAAACGGCCGACTTCGAGCGGCGCATCGCGATGAGGGCCCGTACAGAGGCCGTCGCCCGGCACCTGACGGAATTTCTCAAAAGAACCGACCGGTTCGCCAAGACCATCGTCTTC
This sequence comes from uncultured Phycisphaeraceae bacterium, assembly GCA_964491135.1. Lineage (GTDB taxonomy): Bacteria > Planctomycetota > Phycisphaerae > UBA1845 > UBA1845 > JAFGJQ01. The sequence continues at coordinate 2,830 of CAZBFW010000130.1, forward strand.
TGCGTGGACCAGGAGCACGCCGACGAGCTGCGCCGCGCCCTGAACAACCTGAACGCAGACCTCGCCCGGCAGCACCCGGACTACGTGGTCCGCGTCACCGCCGACGAGGGCAAGATCGGCGGCGGCCACCTGGGCCGCTTCATGGACGTGGAGCGGGCCACGCCCGTCATCGTCACCACGTCCAAGCTGCTGACCACCGGGGTGGACGTGCCGACGTGCAGGAACATCGTGCTGGTCCGCGTCATCCGGTCCATGACGGAGTTCAAGCAGATCATCGGCCGGGGCACCCGCGTCCGCGACGATTACGGCAAGCTCTGGTTCTCCATCCTGGACTACACCGGCTCGGCCACCCGGCTGTTCGCCGACCCGGAGTTCGACGGCGAGCCCATCGCCGTCCAGGAGCAGGATATTCAAGAGGAGCCGGAGCCCGAGGTTGTCGTGGAACCGGAGCCGCCGGAGCCGGACGAAGGCGAGCCGCTGCCCCCCGATGACGGCGAGGGCGAGCGGCGCAAGTTCTATTTCGACGGCGGGCAGGTGGAGATCGCCGCCCACATCGTGTACGAGCTGGACCCGGACGGCCGGCAGCTTCGCACCGTCCGCTTCACCGACTACACCGCGGAGAAGGTCCGCACCCTGTTCCGCAATGCGGCGGAGATGCGGCAGGCCTGGTCCGATCCGCGGGCCCGGGCGGACATCATCGCCCGGCTGGCCGAGCGCGGCATAGACTTCGACGAGCTGGCCGCCGCCGCGAACCACCCGGAGGCCGACCCGTTCGACCTGCTCTGCCATGTGGCGTTCAACGCCCCCATCCGCACCCGCCGCGAACGCGCCCAGCGCCTGCGGACCGAGCGGAAAGACTTTTTTGCCCAGTACGGCCCCGAAGCCCGGGCCATCCTGGACGAACTGTTGGAGAAATACGCCGAACACGGCACCGCCCAATTCGTGGTGCCCGACGTGCTGGAGTTGCCGCCGATCAATCGGCATGGAAACGTGATTGAGATTGCGGCGATGTTCGGTGGGGAGGGCGGCTTAGTTGACGCGATTGTGTCCCTGCAGGCGCTTCTTTATGCTGCGTGATGTCAAAGCACGAGCCAGTGGTTTTTTGGACACAATAGCCAACGGCTATGCGATCGTCGGCAGTCTGCTCATCGCGTGCGTGGGCACAGCGTACGCGATGAAGAGCGATGCCCCTTGGTTGGCGTTCTGCCTCCTGCTCCCCCTTACGACTTCCGCTTTGTGTGCGGCTCGGAAATGGTGGCGCGAGGCTCAGCAAGCGAACGACCGCTTCGCGTCCGAACAATCTGAGCATGACGTCACGAGGCGCAAGGCTGAACAAGCCGCTTCGGAAGCACTGGGCGACGTCCGCGACCTCTTGCGCCAATACAGTCTCGGAAACGCCGCGAATGCTATCCGACGGTCCATCCATCTACTTAGCAGAATGAGATCACTGCAGAACGCATGGGAGAGCACGCCGACCCTGCGCAAGCTCACAGAGGTCAGTCAAGAGCTGTACGCGACGATCAAGATCCCCCTTCCAGCAATTGAATACATCCAAGAGGGAGATACGTTTGGTCTCGTGGAGATGTGCAAAGACAAGGTCCGCCGTGATGTTGCCATGCTCCAAGTGCATCAGGAGCCCGATCCGAAGACAGGAGCTGTCATTCTCAAAGTGACCTTTGTCGTTAACGTTGACACAGTCGAGGCACTGCGCGCCCTTGCGCGAACTGGTACGAAATGCCCGTCTGGCTTTACTGTCAGCCTACCTTTCGACGTCCGGCCTTTCGCGAATCAGGACCTTGCAGCAGCAGACGCACTCCTCACCATGATGATGCGAGAATTTGATGATGTCTACCTCGCAGAGGTTCAAAATGACTAGGCAATTACGAATAGCGGAAGTCGTGTCGAACACGGACATCTTGATAAACGCCGGGCAAGATGCCGGAATCAAGCATGGCAGCAGGTTTGTGGTGTACGCGCTGGGTCCAGAGATCATCGACCCGGAGACGAAAGAATCGCTTGGGACGCTCGAGATCAAGAAGGGTCAGTTCGAGGCTATCGATGTTCAGCCGCGATTGACAATTGCCCGCCTAACGGCCAGGACAATAACGAAGACACGCTCACGGATACCGTTCGTTGACGTAACTAAGATGTTCAGTGAGGAGTACCAGGTTAAGCTAGAGGACCACGTGCAGATGGAAGTGAGCGAACCGACATATGCCAAGAAGTTAGTAATCAGGAAGAACGACCTCGTCCGGATGATAAGAGAGTGACCAGCCGCAATCAGCGTAATCAGAGCCGACCTGCGCAAGCGATTTCCACCACCACCGCCCAGCAGCTTGGCTCCGTCGTCAAGTCCGCGCGGGACATCATGCGAAAGGACAAGGGCCTCTCCGGCGACCTGGACCGGCTGCCCATGCTCACCTGGGTCATGTTCCTCAAGTTCCTCGACGACATGGAGCAGATCGAGGAGTCCCGGGCGAAGCTGGCCGGCAAAAAGTACCGCCCCGCCATCGAACGCCCGTACCGCTGGCGCGACTGGGCCGCCGACGAGGGCGGCATCACCGGCGACGACCTCATCCGATTCGTCAACCAGGACGAGGCCGTCCGGCCGGACGGCACCCGCGGCCCCGGCCTGTTCGCCTGCCTCCGCGCCCTCCGCAGCGCCAACGGCCGCGACCGGCGCGACGTCGTCGCCACCGTCTTCGCCGGCGTGGTCAACCGCATGATCAACGGCTACCTCCTCCGCGACGTCATCAACAAGGTCAACCAGATCCACTTCACCTCGTCGGAGGAAATCCACACCCTCGGCCACCTCTACGAGACCATGCTCCGCGAGATGCGCGACGCCGCCGGCGACTCCGGTGAGTTCTACACGCCGCGTCCCGTCATCCGCTTCATGGTCGAGGTGACAGACCCCCGCCTGGGCGAAACCGTGCTGGACCCGGCCTGCGGCACCGGCGGCTTTCTGGTGGAGGCGTACCAGCACCTCGCCAAGCAGTGCCAGACCGTCCAGCACCGCCGCACCCTCCAGGAAAAGACCCTTTACGGCGGCGAGGCAAAACCCCTGCCATACCTGCTCTGCCAGATGAACCTGCTGCTGCACGGCCTGGAGTTTCCCCAGATCGACCCGGGCAACAGTCTGCGCGTCAAGCTGACGGACCTCGGCGTGAAGGACCGGGTGGACGTCATCCTCACCAACCCGCCGTTCGGC
>CAZBFW010000130.1:6050-8728 GCA_964491135.1 uncultured Phycisphaeraceae bacterium
CGGCGGCGAGGAGGAGGCCGGCATCAAGGGCAACTTCCCGGAAGACAAGCAGACGTCCGAAACCGCCCTGTTGTTCCTCCAGTTGATCATGCGCCGGCTGCGCAAGCCGGGCGAGGCCGGCTCGGAAAAGGGCGGCCGGGCCGCGGTGGTTGTGCCGAACGGCACGCTGTTTGGCGACGGGGTGTGCGCCCGCATCAAGGAGCAGCTTCTTACGGAGTTCAACCTGCACACGATCGTCCGGCTGCCCAACGGCGTGTTCGCCCCGTACACCAGCATCCCGACGAACCTGCTGTTTTTCGACCGCAGCGGCCCGACGAAGACGATCTGGTACTACGACCAGCCGCTCCCCGATGGCCGGAAGAACTACACCAAGACAAAGCCGCTCCAGTACGAGGAGTTCGCCGACTGCCTTGCCTGGTGGAAGAAGCGCAAGGAGACCGACCGGGCGTGGAAGGTCTCCGCCAAGGACGTGCTGAAGTACAACGGCGACGGCCGGCTGGTCTCGTGCAACCTGGACATCAAGAACCCCAACGCCGCCGACTCCCTGGAGCACCTGCCGCCTGAAAAGCTTGTGGAGGACATCCTGGCCAAGGAACGGCGGATTATGGAGATTATGGGAGACATAGGGAGCGTGCTGACGGGAGGGAGGGAGTGACCAGTCGCTACCCAGTCGTGAAGTTTGGCGAATTCCTCACGCCGTCTCGACGTCCCTACCAGCTTGGCCCGGACGAGGATGCGAATCTGGTCGGTATGCGTCTCTATGGATTGGGTCCGTTCCACCGCGAACTCAAACCCGCGATGAAGATCGCGAAGAAGAGTCACTTCGTTATCCGAAGCGGCGATGTCATCTACAACAAGCTGTTCGCTTGGAAGGGAACGTTCGGGATTGTTCCGCGGGAGCTGGATGGGATGTTCGTCTCAGACAAGTTCCCGACCTATCGCCTCGACGCGACGAAGGTGCATCCTGACTACCTCCGGTGGTACTTTCGTGTGCCGGGGCTCTGGGAACAAGCTCGCCAGATGTCCACAGGTTCAGCCGCGCTATCGAAGCTCACCCTGAATCCGCCTCGCTTCCCAGAATTGGAGGTCCCCCTCCCCCCGCTGGCGGAGCAGCGCCGGATCGTGGCCAAGATCGACCAACTCGCCGCCAAAATCGACGAGGCCCGGGGACTGCGGGACACTGCGCTACAGGGTGCTGCGGCTATGCTTCCTGCGACGCTACGCCTTCTGAGTCGGGAAATGGACACCAGCGGCACGCTGGGCTGCGCCTTGGTGGGCAAGCCTCGGAACGGTTGGTCCGCGCGATGTGACAACGAGGATTCTGGGTGCCCTATCCTCTCGCTGAGTGCGGTAACGGGTTTCGCCTATCAGCCTTCCGCGTTCAAGAGAACCTCGCTGCCCACGCATTCTCAAGCTCATTATTGGCTCAAGGCGGGCGACCTGCTGATTACGCGTAGCAATACCCCTGAGCTTGTGGGGCACGCTGCAATCTACGACGGAAAGCCTGATCCGTGCATATACCCTGACCTAATGATGCGCCTCGACATACGCGCAGATACCACGATGTCGCGCTTCGTATGGTATTGGCTGCAGACCCCGTTGGTTCGCGACTTTGTCGTCTCCAACGCCAAGGGCACGAGTCCGACGATGCGCAAGATCTCACAGGCCATCGTTATGAGTATCCCCTTCCCTCGTGCAGTGTCGCTGGCCGAACAGCGTCGCATCGTCGCCTACCTCGACGATCTCCAGGCCAAGGTGGACCGCCTCAAGGCCCTCCAGGCCCAGACCGCCGCCGAACTCGACGCCCTGCTGCCGGCCATTCTCGACCGGGCGTTCAAGGGAGAATTGTGAGCCGGCCGGGGCCGCCGGCCTCCGGCCAGGACAGGAGAGCAGCACACCATGGGAGCCGGCGAGGCAACGTGTCGGACGAGTCCGACCTGTCCGACGGGTCCGACGGGTCAGACGTGTCAGAAGCGTCCGACCTGTCCGACGGGTCCGACCGGTCAGACGGGTCCCGAAACGAGACAACCGCCATAGGAGCCATCCAATGCACGGAAAGGGCGACCTGATCCAGCCGCACGGGGGCTACCGCAAGCTGCGCAGCTTCCAGACGGCCAGGATCGTCTACGACGCGACCATCGTGTTCTGCGACCGCTTCATCGACAAGCGATCGCGCACACACGACCAGATGGTGCAGGCCGCACGCAGCGGCGTGCAGAACATCGCGGAAGGGAGTATGGCCTCCGCCACGTCAAAGAAAACCGAGCTGAAGCTCACGGGCGTTGCCCGGGCAAGCCTGGAGGAACTGCTGCTGGACTACGAAGACTTCCTGCGGCAGCGCGGCCTGCCCGTCTGGCACAAAAACGCGCCGCAAGCGCTGGCCGTCCGGACAAAGTACCGCGCGGAAGAACTGGGCCACTTGGAGTCGGAAGACCCCTACGCCGTGCGGCAGGCATCTGCGGAGGCCGCCGCGAATACCCTGATCTGCCTCATTCAGCAGGCGAGCTACCTGCTCGGGCGCCAGTTGCAGACGCTGGAAGAGCAGTTCTCGTCGGAAGGCGGATTCACCGAGCGGATGTACCGCCAGCGCCAGAGGCGCAGGGCAGGCGCGGGGGGCGAAACGGGCGGGTCGGACGCGCAGGACAGATAAAACCCGCCCGACCGGTCCCCCCACACCC
>CAZBFW010000131.1:0-8727 GCA_964491135.1 uncultured Phycisphaeraceae bacterium
GCGGCGGCACGCCCGCCCCGGAGCGCTACCGCATCATCATCCTGTCCGCGGTCCAAACGTTGCAGGAGATTCCCGTCGGCGGACGATGGGAGAAACCGCCGACCGAGGGCGTCGGCGTGGTCGTCGCGGACACCGTGTTGTGGGAGAAGCGACAGCCGCCGATGCTGCAGGACGTGTACGGGCTGCTTCAGCCGCTGCTTCATGTTGGGATTCCCGTGTCGGCCTGCATCATGGAGCGGGCCGGCGATCCGGCGTACCTCAACCGCTTCCGCGTGATCGTGGTCGCGCATGAGATATTCAAGCCGATCGATCCGAAAACGCACACGGCCCTGGCCGATTGGGTGAAGCGGGGCGGTTGTCTTGTTCTGCTTGGCGGGCCGGCCAATCTGGACGATGCTCCGTTCTGGTGGAAGGATGCAGGACATGATTCCCCCTTGCATCATCTGCTGGCCGAATTGGGCGGCGCGTCCGACCGGGACGGAGAGCATCCCGTCGGCCGCGGCTGGGTCATGCGGCGTCAGATCCAGCCGAGGCGGTTTGCCGACCCGGCGGCTGCGAAATCCGAGTACTTTCCGTTGATTGACACGGCCCTTCACAAGGCGGGCGCCGCAGACGGGCTCCGCATGCCCGGAAGCTTCTGCATGAGGCGCGGGCCGTTCGTGATCGCCGGCGCCACAAGCGAGCCGTTGCGTCTGTCGGGGCCGCTGCTCGACGTCTTCGATCCCGACCTGCCGATCCGAGACGCGGTGCAACTGGAACCCGGCCAGAGCGGCGTGTACCGGGATGTCGGGCCGATTCTGTCCGACCATGCGAGGCCGCGTGTGCTGCATTGCACGCATCGACTCATGGCCGACCGATTCGAAAAGGAGACGTCCCACGTCACGATCCGCGGCCCGGCAGAAACGCCCGCCGTTGTTCGAATCGCCCGGGCCGGGCGCGAGGTTCAATCCGCCGCGGCGCGGAAGATCTCCGGGGAGGAACTGCCGGTCGCCGTGGCTTCGGATGTGCGGACGGTGCTCGCGCGGTTTCCCAATCACCCGGGCGGCGCAATGCTTGAGATTCGGTGGCGGCCCGTTGCCGACGGGGATTAATCGCCTTGCTGGAGGAGAACGGCATGAGAAGTACTGGAGGGTTCCTGATCGGTGGATTGGCCATCGCGTGTTACGCCGGGATCACGCAATGGTCGCGCGCCGACGAATTGCCGACGGCCTCCGTCGATTCGCAGTACAACGTTCGCGACTTCGGCGCGGTGGGAGACGGCAAGACGGACGACACCGCCGCGTTTCAGCGGGCCCTGCAGGCGGCGGGCGGCGCGGGCGGCGGCGTGGTGCTGGCCCCTCGCGGATCCTATCGCATCGCGGGGAACCTGCGCGTCCCGATGGGCGTGACCCTGACCGGCATCTGGCAATCCGTGCCCTCCCACGCCGGCATCCGTGACGCCGGCCAGCCGAAGCCCGAGTACGGAACCACGCTGCTGGCCGAGGCGGGCGAGGGCTCGGAAGACGGCCCGCCCTTCATCGAGTTGACCACGAATGCCACCCTCCGCGGGGTCGTGATCTACTACCCGAAACAGGATCCCACGGCCGTTCCCAGGCCGTATCCGTACGCGGTGGCCCTGCGCGGCAACAACCCCTCGATTGTCGATGTGGAGCTGCTCAACCCATACAACGGCATCGATGCCTCGGAGAACCAGCGGGCCCTGATCCGCAACGTGCACGGCCAGCCGCTGCGCCGCGGCATTTACGTCGACCAGATCTACGACATCGGCCGGATCGAGAATGTGCACTGGAACCCCTGGTGGAGCATGCACCCGTCGCTGTTCGAATGGCAGCGGGCCAACGGCGAGGCCTTCATTTTCGGCCGGACGGACTGGCACTACGTGCTGAACACGTTCTGTTTCGGTTACCGGATCGGCTACCGGTTCATCGAGAGCCCCAAGGGCGTGTGCAACGGCAATTTTCTGGGCATCGGGGCCGACGACTGCCAGGAGGCCTGCGTGATGGTCGAGCAGAGCGCGCCCATGGGCCTCTTGATCACCAATGGCGAGTTTGTCAGCTTCCACGGCCCGAACCCGACGATGATCGTGGTTGGGCCGAAGCATACCGGCACGGTGCGCTTCGTGAACTGCTCCTGCTGGGGGCCGAACAAGCAGATCGCCCGGCTGGCCGGTCGCGGCACGGTGGGGTTCTCTGACTGCACTTTCATGCAATGGGACAAGGACAAGGAGGGTCGGGCGGCCCTGCAGGTTGAGAGCGGCACCCTGCTGGTCCGCGGCTGCGAGTTCAGGGACGCCGGCAAGCAGGTGGCGCTGGGGCCGAAGGTGCGACGCGCGGTGATTGCCGAGAACGTCTTCGGCGGCCCGGAGCAGATCGAGAACAGCAGCAAGGGATCGGTCCAGGTCGGCCTGAACGCCGCGGCACCGGCCGCGACCGAATGAAAACGCCGCTTCGGCCGCGTCAGCCCAGGCAGCAGCGTTCGCCCACGGCGGAATGCCTGGGCCTCAAGTGGCGGCCTGGTATGGGTATCGGTACAATCTGGCGGAGGTGCCTGCGTGTCCACCGGCCGGACGTTGGCCGGCGACGGTTCGGGCACTCCTATTCGAGGCGATGTCAACCATGAGTGGAAGAAGGAACTCGCGCACGTGGGTGGCGGTGTTGGTGGTGTCGGTGTTTGCGGTGGTGCTCGCGCTGGCAGCCTGCCAGGTGCGCGTTGCGCCGGGTGGAAACGGCGGCGTGCAGGTCGAATTCAACATTGTCGGAAGGACCTTCACGGTCGAGCTGGGGAACGCGGGCGTGCTCGACGTCACGGCGCCGGGCGAACCGGTCCGCAGTGCGGTTTCGGTGCGGCTCTTCAGCGAGACCCCGACCGACGCGCCGGCGGATGCGGAGTTCGTCGTCGAAGCGGAAGATGTTCAGCTTCTCACCCTGCCGAGCAACGGGCAGAAATCCTTTTTCGCCAGCCAGGCCGCGCCGAACGGCACGCGCGCGCAGGTGCGGGCCTACGTGGCACTGGGCACCTCAGAAGACCCTTGCGCGGAAGGGTCGCTCGCGATGGAGTTTGAGTTGCGGCAGGAGAACGGCCGGACTGTCATGTATCAGAACGGCCAGCCCGTGGACGTCCGGGCGATGTTCCGGCTTGGCGCGTCCAAGCTCAACGTGATCCGATGGGGAATGTTCAGTTTGTGCCTGGAAGTCTCGTCAGACGAAGGACAGACGCGCGTCGTCATCAACCGCTTTGGCGTGAAGTATCTCGAGCAGGAGCAGCCTGACAACGGCAATGCGAACGACAACGCAAACGCAAACGACAACCAGAATGCGAATGACAACGGGAATGAAAACACAAACGAGAATGTGAACGACAACGTTGACGACAATGACAACGGCGAGCCCGTCAACCCTCTCGATCCGGACGGCGACGGCAACTTTGACGCGCAGACCTGCGACGCCTGGGACTGGGTCGAGGTCAGCGCCGAGGATCCGCCCCGGTACTCGGGAAGCCCGGGCAACGTTGCGTGCCTGGCCAAGATCCACTTCAAGAACAACGGTTCGGGCAACGTTGTCATCTGGTGGCACGTGACCAAGGAAGTGCCGTCCACCGGCACCGTGACCGAGGATGGATGGTACAGCACCGGCCTGGCGCCCGGCCAGGAGACGGACAGCGTGGACAGTGCCTGGATTTACTCATCAGAGAACAACACGCTGCTTCACGTGGTAACCTCCGAAGTGATGGTCAGCCGTTGGGATAACGAGTACGAGGCCGGCTGTCGGTGGCTCACCGATGCCATCCATGCGGACGACTCCGCCGTCGAGCTTTACCGCATCGACGTGACCGGCCTGAACCCGTGTGAGTAGGCGAGCCGGCCAAGCCTGGTCGGACGAAACACGCGGAGCGGGGGATCAGCAGTCGGACCACGACAAGACGTACGCAGGATTCCCAACCGGTGCGCAGGGAATGACGCAGGGGCGGGTTTGCGCCACTTTGGGCGCACTCGACATCGCCGGAACTCCTGGCGAAACGCGTGCGTGATTGAAGACAGCAACCCGCCCCTCGCGCAGACTTCACCTCATTCCCATTCATTCGCAATTCTTGATTCGCAACTCGCAATTCGTCATTCGCCCTCCGCAATTCCGGACGGCGCCCGCAGTACGTAGATCGCCTCCTCGGCGAGCAGGTTCGGCCACAGGCGGACGGGGTGACGACGGCGAGCGACCAGGGGGATGCGTTTGACGATGGACGCGCCGTGCTGCTGGCAGAACGCTTCGAAATCACACAGGGACACGAAGTGCGTGTTGGGTGTGTTGTACCACGGAAAGGGCAGCAGGGGGGTCAGCGGCGTCTGGCCGGTCAGAAGCATCTGGACTCGCGTGCGCCAGTGGGCAAAATTCGGAAAGCTCACGATGCAATTGCGTCCGATGCGGAACATCTCCAGCAGCACGCGTTCGGGGTTTGCCAAAATCTGGAGCGTCTGCGACAGAATCACCCAATCGTACGACTTGTCGCGAAAACTGCCCAGCTCGGCCAGCACGTCCAGGTCCACGACCGGCACGCCCCGGTCCACGCATTCGCAAATCGCGTCCTGCTGAACCTCCACGCCCAGGCACCGCGCGGCCTTGCGCTCGATCAGCCGGCCCGGCAGAATGCCCCGCCCGCATCCCAGGTCCAGGACCGAGCTGCCGGGGTCGATCACGCTTTCGATGGCATCGTAGTCCACGCGCAGCCGCTTCCACGGCGTGTCAATGATCGGCTGCTGGCAATACGGCTGCACGTCCGGCACGTCCGTCCGCAGCGGTGCCCCGGCCGCGGCGGCCAGAAACCCCCGCAACAGCCGGCCCAGCACCTCCGGCTCCAGCAGAAACGCATCATGCCCGTACGGAGAGTTCACCTCCGTGTACGACACGTCCTTGTCGTTGGCCAGCAGCGCGTCCACAATCTGCCGGGACTGCTTCGGCGGAAACAGCCAATCACTCGAAAAACTGATCACCAGGAACCGCGCCCGCACGTTCGCGAACGCCTGTTCCAGCGAGCCACACCGCCCGGACAGATCGTAATAGTCCGTCGCCTTGGTGATGTAGAGGTAGCTGTTCGCGTCAAACCGGTCCACAAAAACCTGCCCCTGGTGGTCCAGGTACGTCTCCACCGCGAACTCGCTGTTGAAGTCGTACCGGTAGCTGTCAGCATGGCGGAGCTGCCGCCCGAACTTGGCGTGCATGCCCTCTTCCGACAGGTACGTGATGTGGCCCACCATCCGCGCGATGGACAACCCCCGATCCGGCCCCGGCCCGCCGTAGTACTGCCCGTCCGAGAAATTCGGGTCGGCCAGCACGGCGTTACGCCCCACGGCGTCAAACGCGATCGCCTGCGCTCCGTACCGGGTCGTCGTGGCGATCGGGATCGCCGCCCGGACACACTCCGGGTACCGTACCGCCCACTCCAGCACCTGCATCCCGCCCATCGAACCCCCGACCACCGCCAGAAGCCGGTCGATGCCCAGGTGCTCCATCAACCGCTTCTGCACCTTGACCATGTCTTCGACGGTGACGACGGGGAAACTCAACCCCCAAGGCCGGCCGGTCTGGGGGTTGATGCTGGACGGCCCCGTCGTGCCCTTGCAGCCGCCGAGCACGTTCGAGCAGATGACGAAGTACCGATCGGTGTCGATCCCCTTGCCCGGCCCGACCATGATGTCCCACCAGCCCGGCTTGCGATCGTCCGCGTGGTGCCGGCCGGCCACGTGCGCGTCGCCGGTCAGCGCGTGGCAGATCAGCACGGCGTTGTCGCGAGCGTCGTTGAGCCGGCCGTACGTCTCGTAGGCCACCTCAATCGGTCCGAGGCTCTGCCCGCACTCCAATTGCAGGGAATCCGGCGACGCAAAAAGCGTGGCCGTCTGCGTCTGGACGAACCCGACGGAAGCCTGCTGCTTGTCAGGACACTGTGATCCCATGCCGGCGAATGTATCCCGCGCCCACCCAGCGAATGTCAAATTCAGTCCTGCGAAGCGGCCAGCGCCTGGTCGATGTCCGCGAGAATGTCTTCGAGGTCTTCCAGGCCGATCGACAGCCGAATGTACTCCGGAACCACGCCCGTCTTCTGCTGCTCCGCCTCGTTGAGCTGGGAGTGCGTCGTGCTGGCCGGGTGGATGCACAACGTTTTGGCATCGCCGATGTTCGCCAGGTGCGACATAAGTTTCACCGCGTTGATGAACCGTTTGCCCGCCTCCGCGCCGCCGCGAATGCCGAACCCGAGAATGGCCCCGCACCCGTTCGGCAGGTACCTCTTTGCGTTCGCGTGATGAGGATGCTCCGGCAGGCCTGGGTAGTTCACCCACTCCACCGCGCGATGGCTTTGCAGGTGCTCCGCCACCCGCTGCGCGTTCTCACAATGCCGAGGCATACGCAGGTGCAGCGTCTCCAGCCCCTGCAGAAACAGAAACGCCGCAAACGGACTCATGCAGGCCCCCACGTCCCGCAGGCCGTGCGTCCGGCACTTCGTGATGTAGGCGATGTTTCCGATGGGCTTGAGCGCCTCGGCAAACACCAAGCCGTGATACGACGGGTCCGGCTCCGTGAACTCCGGCCACCTGCTCGGTTCCGCCGTCCAGTCAAACCGGCCTGAATCCACGATGCACCCGCCCACGTGCAGCCCGTGCCCGCCGATGAACTTCGTGCAGCTGTACACGCTGATGTCCACGCCGTGCTGGAACGGCCGCAGCAGCACCGGCGTCATCACCGTGTTGTCGCAGATGACCGGCAGACCGCAGTCGTGCGCTGCCTTCGCGATTCCCGCGAAGTCCGGCACGTCGTTTTTGGGATTGCCCAGAGACTCGAAGTACACACAACGGGTTTTGGCGTTCACGAGCCTGCGGATGTCTTCCGGCCGGTCCGGGTCAAAGAACCGCACTTCGATTCCCATCTTGGCGAACGTCTGGGTGAACAGTGTCCACGTGCCGCCGTAGAGACTGGTCGCCGACACGAAGTTCTGCCCCGCCCGGCAGATGTTCAGAATGGCGATGGTGACAGCCGACTGCCCGCTGGCGACGGCCAAGCCCCCGACCCCGCCGTCCAAAGCGGCCAGACGCTTTTCCAGCACGTCGTTTGTGGGGTTCATGATTCGGCTGTAAATGTTCCCGAACTCCTTGAGGGCAAACAGGTTAGCCGCGTGATCCGTGTCGTCGAAAAGATAGCTGGTCGTCGCGTAGATTGGTACGGCCCTCGCGTGGGTGGCGTGGTCAGGCTCCTGCCCAGCATGCAGACAGCGCGTTCCGAGCCCCTGGGGTCTGTCCTCCGGCATCGTTCGTCCTCTCGTTGTTGAGCACCTTGGGTCGCCGCCCGCGGCCGGCCCGACCGCAGCGGTGCTATGGATGAAAAAGAGTCTAGTGAGCGGTGGACTCCTCCTCAAGCGAACGGGGAATGGAATCCGCGGGGGCTGGACCACGTTGGTGGGTCTGTCGGTCGCGGAATCGCATAACTCAATTCATATTAAATGGTTACAAACCAGTGAGGGACGCGTTGTGGTGAATGGGTCCCCCCTGACCGACAAGAGCCCGAACCTGCCCCCCAAGAATTTCGGCGGTGGCAAACCACGGGCAGCTGGCTTCTATGAGTGGAATCGCTTATACTTTAGGCGTGGAACAAGACCCAGGTCCCAGGGACCTGGGAGAAGTGATTCGTGAAGAGAGAGGGTCTCGGATTGCGTTGCAGCAATCCGACCGTCTCTTTTTTTGTGCTGTAGGCACAAACGGCAGAGTTGGCCGGCCGCACCATTGCCCGCCAAGCTGTCGGATTGTGGCCGCAGCGGGGTGATTCTCTCACATTTCGGAGGAGGTAAGACTATGAAGGTACTTGCAAGTGCTGTGGTTCTGCTCGCCACCGCCGGTATGGCGATGGCAGCAGGGTATGATTCGTTGGGCTTTGAGTCATTCATGCTCGGGCCTCTCAACGGACAGGACGGCTGGGTTGGGTCGGCCGCCGGCGGCGGGATCGCCCCACAAGTAGTGACGGCCCCGGATCCAGTGCTGGGCGAGAAGGCCGTCCGGCTGGAAGTCGGAGACACGCAGGGCGATTCGTCGCAGATGGATCATGCATTCATCCCGGCGGATCTGGTTGCGGCCGGCTACACCAATCTTGTGGTCAGCTACGACATCTATCGCCAGCTCAATGCCCAGGACAAGACGCAGAATATGTGGTGGTGGCTGTGGGATGCGGGCACGCCGACGTACGGCCTGCAATGGGATATCGGCGGGACGCTTCCGCACGGGTGGAACCCCGGCGCGGGCACGGCCGCCACGATCTACGGTCGGTATGCCAACGTCACCATGGAGTGGGACCTTGTGGCGATGAAAGCCTACTCCTGGTACGACGGCGTAATGGTAGACAATGGCCTCGACATCACCGACATCACCGCGCTGACGGGCTGGAGTATCTACTTCGCCCATGAGTCAGACACGGGCACCGGCGGCGATGTGGCCTGGATCGACAACTTCCAGGCGATCGCCACGCCGGAGCCGGCTTCGCTGGCTCTGCTGGCCCTGGGCGGGCTGGCAGTGCTGCGTCGTCGCTAGTCGCCAGGCAGAGAACCTGCATCGCAATCCAGGAAAAGCCCCGGTTGCCTGGGCGGCCGGGGCTTTTCTGCGCGCAAGGGCGACGACCGGGTTCCGCTCGGCTGCTGATCCAGCGTGTTGGGGCCCCGAGATCGGAAGAGCACACGTCTGAACTCCAGTCACCGCTCATT
>CAZBFW010000132.1:0-5455 GCA_964491135.1 uncultured Phycisphaeraceae bacterium
CCTATCCTACACTCTTTCCCTACACGACGCTCTTCCGATCTTTTCCTCGTCAAGTTGCTGCCGCCAGACGCCGGAGAGCCACCCCCACAGCCACGCCATGACCGCCAGAGCGATGAGCATGGCATTGAAGATCATCGGATATCGCTTCTGCAGCTCCTGCGGGGCGCCCGGCACAAACGCGACGGCCAGCAGACAGGCGGCCAACGTGATCAGACCCATCGCCAGTTCGGCCCGCACCCGGCTCCATCGCCGCCACACCAGCACCAACAGCGACGCACCGCCGGCCAGGGCGAACGACGCGTGCCCCAGTGCCGCCCCTCGATAGCCGCCCGGTCTCAGCTCGACAGGTACGGCCAGCCCGAGCACGGCCAGCAGAACGAGGGCCGCGCCGATCACGCCTCCCGCCGAATGCAGCAGCGGTGTCTCCGGTGGCGGCTCCAAGAGAAGACTCGGGTCCTTGCGCAGCCCGCGGGCGAGACGGACGGAGCGAGCCGTCCCCTCGACCACGACCGCAACGCAGAGAACGGCGGCCAGGGCCCCGGCGACGGTCAGGCCGGTGCGGGCCGCGTCCGTGCCGATCACCTGCGCCACTTCGGCTGCCATCATCCTCGTCTGCATGCCGTCCGTGAGAACCATGCTTTCTTCCACGCGCAGGACGGGTCTGTCGCGGCGGCCACTCGCAGGCCCCGATCCGCCGGCTGTGTCCTTCGTCCCCGTGGGAACGGCCCGGCCGCTCCCGAACCCGCGGCCACCGGCAGCACGCTAGGGCCCGGTGGCTGCCGCGTCAACGGCTGGCTCGGGGCGCCGCGCGTGTGATATACTACGGCCGTTGCGGCTTCGAGCGAAGCCGTCCACAACCATCCGGGCGAGGAACCTATGAGTGACCAACCGAAGAATCTGACGCTCCGCGATGCCCAGCGCCTCATCGAGGCGATGTATAGCGACAAAGACCGCCGGCGCGGCAGCACGGCCACCTTCCTCTGGCTCTGTGAGGAGGTGGGCGAGCTGGCCGCGGCCATCCGCGAGGGCTCACGCGAGGAGAAGGCCGGTGAGTTTGCCGACGTGCTGGCCTGGCTGGTCACACTGGCGAACGTGGAGGAGATTGACCTGGCCAAGGCTTTTTACGGCAAGTACGGCACCGGCTGCCCGGGCTGCGGCAAGATGGTCTGTTCCTGCAACGAGAAGCCGTAGCCGGTCGGCGTCGAGACGACATGGTCATGGCAGAGCTGCGTCTCATTTCGCACGACGGGCCCCCGCAGGCCATCCGGCTGGGCGAGCAGTCGCTGCTCATCGGCCGCGAACCGGAATGCGACATCTGCCTGCCCGACGTGGGCGTATCCCGCCGTCATGCCCGCATCCGCCCGCATGAGGGCGGGTATGCCATGGAGGACCTCGGCAGCAAGAACGGCACGCAGGTCAACGGGCAGACGACGCGCTTCGCCCGGCTGCGCGACGGGGATGTTGTGGTCTGCGGCACGCGCTCGTTCGTGTTCCGGCAGTCGGAGCCGCCGGCTCCGCAGTCGTCCGTCGTGCTGACCGACCGGGCGCCGTCCGACAAGGCCACCCGCTACGCCAGCAAGTATCGCGAGCCCGTTTTGCCCCAGCAGCGGCTGAAGGTGCTGTACGACCTCAGCGGGCGGCTCACCTCGTTACGCAATACGAGCGAACTGCTCAACGACGCGATGGACATCTGCTTCGAGATGTTCCAGTTTGAGCGGGGCGCCGTCGGAGTTCGCCCCCCCGAACGCCGCAACGTGGATTGGCCGGTCATTCGCAACGCCACCGGCGCCGAGGGGGAGTTGTCCATCAGCCGGACCATCGTGGCCCGGGCCCTGGACAAGGGCGAGCGCTCGGTGCTGGCGGACACCGACATGGCCGCCCTCGATCCCACCGTTAGCATCGTTCAGCACGGCATCCGTTCGGCCCTTTGTGTGCCGTTGGAGTATCAGGGGCAGGTTCTCGGCGTGATCTATGGCGACCGTATCACGTCCGGCGCCGTCTACACCGACGAGGACATGGATTTTCTGGCCGGCCTCGCCCGGCAGGTTTCCATCGGCCTGGTCAACAGCCGGCTGCTGGAGGCCCAGACCCTCAAGGTCCAACTGGAGAACGAGATCGCCCTGGCCCGCGACATCCAGAAACGCCTTTTTCCCGCCCGGCTGCCGGACGATGAACACGTTCGCGTCGCCGCTCTGAATGAACCCGGTCGTCAGGTCAGCGGCGATTACTACGACGTGATCTCCATGGCCGACGGCCGAATCGGCATCCTCATCGCGGACGTCACCGGCAAGGGCGTGGCCTCGTCGCTGCTGATGGCCAACCTGCAGGCGGCCGTCCGCGTGACGCTGGATCCCGCGCGGGATCTCAACGACCTTATGCACCAATGGAACGTACTGGTCTACCAGAACACCGATCCCGGCAAGTTCGTCACCTGCCTGCTTATGGTCGTGGATCCCCTACGCCGCACGCTCAGCTTCGCCAACGCCGGGCACTTCATGCCCGTGGTGATCACCGGCGACCGAACCACCTGCCGCGAGCTGACCGTGGACCGTGGACTGCCTCTGGGCATCGACGCGAAGGCGACGTACGGCTGCGCCACGCACGACCTGGGTCCGACTCCGTGTACGGTTTTTGCCTATACGGATGGAGTGGTGGAGGCCATGAACGCCCGGGAGGAGTTCTTCGAATGGCCGCGGACCATGGATGCCCTCCATGCCGAGCCCGACCTCGACCCGCATCGGCTCATCCATCGCGTCCGGGCCGCCATCACCGCCTTCTGCGGCCCCGCACCCCAAAGTGACGATATCACCATGGTGGCCGCCCACCTGCCCTGATTGAGTGAGCACTTGTGGGACCGGCTTTCCAGCTGGTCGAGACTTGTGGGACCGGCCTTCCAGCCGGTCGAGACTCGTGGGACCGGCCTTCCAACCGGTCGAGACTTGTGGGACCGGCGTTCGAGCCGGTCAGGACTTCTGGACCCGGCCTTCCAGCCGGTCGAGACTCGTGGGACCGGCTTTCCAGCCGGTCGGGACTTGCGGGACCGGCCTTCCAACCGGTCGAGACTTGTGGGACCGGCTTTCCAGCCGGTCGCTCCCGATCGTAGCCCCTGTTCGTCGACGGTCCTACAATCCCCCGACAGACGCCCCTCGATGACGGGTGAAGAACGCATGGAAAAACATGGCTCTCTGGCCCGACAATTCTTCCTTCTGTTCCTGGCCACGGTGGCGGCCTTTCTGGTCGTCCTGAAGCTGGACCTGACGGGCCGGCTGGCGTACTCCATTGAGAGAGCACGTCTCAAGGCGATTCAGGAATCGCTGCCGACGCCGCATGAAGCCGCCCGGGCGGCGGAAAGCACGAGGCGCTTGACGCAGGCGGTGGCCCCGGCCGTCGTGAGCATCACGACCGAGCGGCGCGTCGGCCACGACACATCCGGGGACCTGCGTTCGCTCGGAGACGACATCCGCCGCTTCCTGTCGCCGAAGGAGTCTTCGCCCGATGATCCCAGCGAGCCGCCGGAAGCACCGGGGGATGAGCCCTTCATCTTCCGAACCGGCCTGGGCAGCGGATTCATCGTGGACGCAGACCGGGGATACGTCCTGACCAATCGCCACGTGATTGAGGATGGTGACGTCATCCGCGTGCAACTCGCGGATGGCCGCATCATGGAGGCCACCCTCCTGGGCTCCGACGCCAACACCGACCTCGCCGTGCTCAAGATCGACGCGGATCGGCTTTTTGCCCTGCCTCTGGGGGACAGCGAGAAGATGGCCGTCGGGGACGACGTATTCGCCGTGGGAAACGCGTTCGGATTCGGCAGCAGCTTCAGCCGCGGAATCATCAGCGCCAAGGATCGCTCCAACGTACCCGTCCGGGGCATCGTCTACCAGAAGTTCATCCAAACCGATGCGGTGATCAACCCGGGGAACAGCGGCGGACCGCTGGTGAACCTCAGCGGCGAAGTGATCGGCGTCAACACGGCCATCGCCAGCCCGACGGGCAACTTCGGCGGCGTGGGGTTTGCCATCCCCTCCGACCGCGTGCGGGAGTTGCTGCCGCAGCTCGCCGCCGGCCGGCCGATCCGCCGCGGGTTTCTCGGCATCCGCATGGCGGAGGTGGCGGACTATCGCTCGGAGGCCGGCAAGCTCGGCTGGAACGAACCGCACGGCGTGATCGTCGTGGAAGTGACGGACGATTCTCCCGCCGCCCGGGGCGGCCTGAAGGAGAACGACATCCTCATGGAGTACGACGGCACAACCGTGCTGGAACGCGCCGACGTGTTCGAGGCCGTCGCGACCACCCCGCCGGGTACCCGGGTGACCGTCAAGATCTGGCGTGACGGCGCCGTCCAGACGTTGGAACTGCAGGTCGGCGAACGACCGGGGGAGCCGGCGAATTGAAAGCCGAGACGCGCCGGACGGTAACGCGGCGTACCGGTTGACGGGCAATCCTCCCTGAGGTGGAAGTCGGAGCGCCTGCTCATGCCATCGCGATCGGGTCGACGTCGATCATGAACGACGGGACTTTCTTCGCGTGCAGGACGTGGTTGGCCCGGAGGTGGTCGAGCGCGGTTCGCTGTGCCATCGCGTCCGGGGCGCGGAGCAGCAGCTCATAGCGGTACTGCTTGCGGAGGCGGATCAGCGGACAGGGATGGGGGCCAAACAGGTGCACCGACGCCAGCCCGGCCGCGGCCAGCGACTCCCGGATGCGATTGCCCAGGTCCACGATCTCATTGCGGACAACCGTTTCCTTCGCACCGGCCAGCACGAACCGCACAAGCCGGGCGAACGGCGGCCAGTGCAGGGCCCGCCGCGGCGGCAGCTCCGCGTCGGCGAACGCGAGGTAATCATGCCGGATCGCCGCCTGCAGGGCAGGCGTCTGCGGGGCGATGCACTGGACCACCACTTCGCCCGGCCGGTCGCGCCGTCCCGCCCGACCGGCGACCTGCGTGATCAACTGAAAGAGGCGCTCGGCGGCGCGGAAGTCCGGCGACATCATTCCCGCATCCGCGGTCAGCACGCCCACGAACGACACGCGGGGGAAATCCAGACCCTTGGCGATCATCTGCGTGCCCACCACCACGTCCACCCGGTGTGCCTCCACGTCCGCGATCAGGCTGCGATACCGCTCGTCGGACAGCATGGTGTCGCTGTCGACTCGCCGGACGCGCGCCTGCGGATAGTGCTTCTGCAGAAACTCCTCCGCCCGCTGCGTGCCCGCCCCGAAGGCCGCCAGCGGCGATCGGCACGACGGGTTCGGGCACAGGTCCGGCACGTCCAGCCGGTGCCGGCAGTAGTGACACAGGGCCTGCCCCGTTGCGGAATGAAAGACCAGCGTGATGTGGCAGTTCGGGCACTCCAGTCGGGTCTTGCAGTTCGGGCAGAACAACGCGATGGCATGCCCTCGGCGATTGATCAACAGCAAAGCCTGCTCGCCGCGCTCGAGAGTCGCGTTCAAC
>CAZBFW010000132.1:5465-8707 GCA_964491135.1 uncultured Phycisphaeraceae bacterium
CCCGCTGCGTGTTGACCCAGGTCTCCAGCGACGGCGTGGCGGACCCCATCAGCACCGGAATGCCCGCCGCCTGGGCCCGCTTGATGGCTACATCCCGCACGTGGAAGCGGGGGGCGCGGAGATTTTTGTAGCTCGTCTCCTGCTCTTCGTCGACGACGATCAGGCCGAGATTCGGGCACGGCGCGAACACGGCGCTGCGCGTGCCGATGACCACGCGTTTGGTCCCGCTGGCGATGGCCTCCCAGGTCAGCGACCGGGCCACCCCGGTCAGGCCGCTGTGGATGACGGCTACGTCCGCAAAGCGGGCGGCCAGACGCTGCACGAGCTGGGTGGTCAGCGCGATCTCCGGCACCAGCAGAATGG
Source organism: uncultured Phycisphaeraceae bacterium (assembly GCA_964491135.1). Taxonomy (GTDB): domain Bacteria; phylum Planctomycetota; class Phycisphaerae; order UBA1845; family UBA1845; genus JAFGJQ01. The sequence continues at coordinate 5,829 of CAZBFW010000132.1, forward strand.
CCTGTCGCCCGGCGGCCAGCACGCGGCGCATGGCGTGAATGTAGACTTCCGTCTTGCCGCTCCCGCTGACGCCGAAGAGCAGCAGCACGCGAAACGCGCCGGCACCGATGGCGGTGTGCACGCGTGCCAGCGCGGCCTGCTGGTCCGCATTCAACGTGAAGTCCGGCTCGTGTGGAGGCTGATCGAAGTTCGGCGCTTCCGGCGGGCGCTTCACTGTCTCAATGACGATCTGCCCGCGGCCAACCAGGGTCCTCAGTGTGGCGGTGGATGCTCCGGTGACCTCGCGAAGCTGGCGCACGTCCACCGGGCCGCCCGCCAGGGCCAGGGCCTCAAGCACGGCCTTCTGCGTGGCGCCAAGACGGGCGCGACCGCCCTCATCGGGCGGCGTCGGGTCGGCCAGTTGGGCAAAGCGGATGGTCTCGAAGCCGGCCTGGCTGCGGACAACCTGCGGAACCAGCGCATGCAGCGTCCGGCCGAGCGGGCAGGCGTAATGATGCGAAATCCACCGCCCCAGCTCCAGCAGATCGGGCGGCAGGAAGCTCCGCGCATCAACCACGGATTGAATGGAGCGAAGCGTGCTGGTCCACGGGGCGGTCTGAATCTCCAGGCAGAACCCGTCGAACAGCCGCCCCTTGCGCCCCAGCGGCACCCGCACCCGCTGCCCGGGAGAAAGCTGACCGGCCAGATGCTCCGGCACCGCGAACGAGTACGTCTTGTCGATCGGCGCCACCGGCGCGACCAGCGCGACCGGCCCTTCCTTCCCCTCACCCGGCTCCACCCAGAGCCGGGGCGTCTGATTGTCCTTGCATCGTGCGGCCATGGCTGTCCGTGAGAAACGATTGTATGCCGGCGCGCAGCGGTTGGCGAATGCCAGGAAGGCGCAGGGCGACCAGGCCAGCGAGAAGAGATGAGCGGACAAACCGTCAGACAGTTCGTCCCGCGCACGGATCATGAGTCCGTGACCGGTGTTCGGGCGATTCAGGAATGCAGGTTCAGCGCCGGCCGGTCGGCCGACGCAACGAAGATGTGGAAGCGCAGCAGAGGGGAGTGCGCGGGCTGAGCAGTCCCCGTCCATCCGCGCGATGCGGGACCGCGCGGATGGTCGGGGAACCGCGATCTACGGCGGATCACAGGGCTGTGGTGCCGCCGAACAGAAGCGAGATCAACAGGTTCAACAACAGCGGAAGCAGGCTGGAAAGCAGTCCGCTGAACAAACTGGTCGCACCCATAACCAACTCCTTCTCAACCGTTCTTCTTGGATCACAGGCCAAACGCCCCGCCGCCACCAGCGCGGCGCAACGGCGCCTGCCTACGGATGCCTTTGCCCAAACGGGAAAGTATCATACCGACCGGGCAACTGTCCGTCGAGCCCCCAGGCTGCCCACCTCAACCGGCACTTCTTTTTTTCACGATCCGTACGTGTCGGCCGTCGTCACCCGCAGAGCCTCTTCCAGCGTGGTCCACCCGCGCAGAACCTTCGTAACGGCATCCGTTCGCAGCATGACCGCGCCGTGCGCCAGGGCGTATCGGTACATCGCCTCCGTGGAGACCTTCTCCATCACCAGATCGGCCAGGCCGGCATCAAAAGGCACCAGTTCGTAGATGCCAATCCGGTCAAAGTACCCGCTGCGCCCACATCGGGCACAGCCGGCGCCGCGGAAAATCTCCACCTGCGTTCGTTCCGGCGGGATTTCCAGCAGCCGCCGTTCCGCCGCGTTGGGCTCGTAGCCCTTCTTGCAGTTGCCGCAAATGCGCCGCACGAGCCGCTGGGCCATCACGCCAATGATCGCGCTGGACACGAGATACGGCTCGCACCCCATGTCCAGAAGCCGCGTCAGGGCACCCACGGCCGAATTGGTGTGAAGGGTGGCGAACACCAGGTGGCCGGTCAAGGAGGCCTCCAGGGCCAGGTGGGCCGTTTCCTCGTCGCGAATCTCGCCCACCATGATCACGTCCGGATCGTGACGGACAATGCTGCGCAGGGCCGACGCGAACGACACGCCGAACTCGCGGTTCACCTGCACCTGGTTCACCCCGGGGATGTGGTATTCCACAGGATCCTCGACGGTGATGATGTGCTTGTCGATGGTATTGATGATCTGGAGCGCAGCATACATCGTCGTGCTCTTGCCGCTGCCCGTCGGGCCGGTGATCAGGATGATGCCGTGCGGCCGGTGGATCAGCCGCTCGAACGCCTGCCGCACCTCCAGGTCCATGCCCAGTCCGGCGAGGTCCGTCTGGCTCCGGTTCATGGCCAGCAGACGCATGGTGGCCCGCTCGCCGTGGATGGTGGGGATCACCGCCACCCGGACGTCGATCTGCTGGTCGAAGCTCTTCTTGTTGAATCGACCGTCCTGCGGCTTACGCCGCTCGACAATGTCCAGCGTGGAAAGCACCTTGACACGCGAGATCATCGGGGCCGCCACCTCGGTGGGATACGAGCGGGCCTCGATCATTCGCCCGTCAATCCGGTAGCGCACACGAACGCGATCTTCTTCCGTCTCGATGTGAATGTCGCTCGCGCGCCGGTCGACGGCCTCGTCGACGATGGAGTCCAGCTCCTCCAGCACGTTCAGCCCGGTGGCGGATCGCGTGGCCACCGTGGACGCAATGGGCCCCACCTCCACCATGCGCTGACCCTTCCGGCGGGCGTCTCCGTAGATGCGATCCTGTGCTTCGATGATCTGATAACGCGGGCTCACCACCAGCTGCACCGGACGGTCGAACCGCATGGCGAGGGCCGCCTTCACCGCCGGGTCAATGGGGTCTGCCACCGAAACGACCAGCTCGCCGTTCACCTCGCCGAAAACCAGGCAACGGGCCCGGCGGGCCGCGTTCTCCGGCAGCGACAGCACCCAGCCGACGCTGGGCGGGCGCCG
>CAZBFW010000133.1:0-8675 GCA_964491135.1 uncultured Phycisphaeraceae bacterium
GTAAAAGGACTTATGAATTTGCTCTCGTTTTCGCCTCGTTAGCTTCATGCCATTCCCCCCTGACTGCCATTCAGGCGCTGACGAGTCTGATCCGCGACGGTGTGGTTTCGCCCGAAGGGCTGTCATCCACGTGCGACAGGATCACAGAACGCTGCCAGATGGGCGCTGCCCAAGTGGCCGAGATGCTTACGCTGGCCCGGGTGCAGGAATCAGACCCGCGGCGGCATCATGACACGATCGTCCCTGTCGGCGAAGTCACGGATGATATCTACAATCGCCACCTCCCGATCGCAACGGAGAAGGGTTTGAAGATGCGATGTCTCCTGCCGGAGAACCAGGATCTGCGGGCGTACATCGACCGTCGCGATCTGACCGACTGTGTGACCAACCTCCTGGAGAACGCGATCAAGTACACACCGCCACCGGGCTCCGTCACCGTCTCAGTGCGACGCGAGACATTGTCCTCGCGGGATCTTCGCCAAGGCGCCGTGGACTACGTGGCCGTGACCGTGGCCGACACTGCCATCGGAATCGATGAGGGCTCATTGATGGGCAAGGGAGGCCCGGGAGGCACTGGTTCCGTGTTTGACGCCTTCCGGCGCGGCAGCTCGGCTCTGGCGGCGAAGATCCCAGGGACGGGCTTGGGTTTATGCATCGTCCGGGAGGTTGTCGAACAGGCCGGCGGACGGCTGCGTGTGCACTCTCGGTTGGGACGGGGATCCAAATTCACTGTGCTCATTCCGGCCGTGCAGGCCCACCACGCCGGCACGCACGTGCGGGACACACGGGTGAGCGAAATCGTTGTGGACATGGAATCCGGCGGCCCGTCGCCCGCAGCGCCGGAACGGAATGCCCCGAACCACGGTTCTTGATCGGCCGCTCCGACCCGGCCCAGCCTCGGCGCCATTCGCTCGCCGCTAGAACACGGAAGCCGACGATCCCTCCGCGAAAGTCTGGACCACGGACACGGCAGACACCCCTCCATCGGTGTCGACGGTGATGTTGACCACCTGCCAGATCCCCAGCGCGGGATCGCCGGAGGCGACGTCCACGTCGTACTGGGCCAACTGAGCCCCGCCCGCTGTCAAGATGATACGGGCCTCAGACGCGTCAAACTCCGGGGATCCGCTGAAGTTGTGCACCCAGATGCGATACTCGCCGGGAATGAACGCATCGCCGGCACCCGGCCGAATGGTCATCGTCTCCGGACCGCGGCTGCTCGTATCATCCAGGTCCAGGAACACGTGGGGCACGGGATTCTTGGCGGAGAAGTACGCGTGGAATCGCCCGCCGGAGCCGTCCGGGCCCGACATGTGCAGATCCAGATCATGGGGAGTGTCCGCCCAGGACAGCACGGCCGTCACCAGGTCACCCGCTTCGGCCAGCGGCACCAGGCCGACCTGCACGTTGGCCGTGCTGCTTGCCAGAAGTACGACCGCCGTCGAGTTCTCTACAAAACCATCGGCGGTCACCACCACGGTCTGGGCGCCCTCCGGGACGTCGGCAAGGCTGAACTCACCCGCCGCATCCGTCGTGGTCGACAAGCCGGTCCCGGAAATCGTAACCGTGGCCCCCGTGACCGGTACTCCGGTCAGAGCGTGAACCACCTGCCCAGCGACCGTCCCGGTTCCACCGCCCCCGCCGCCGCCCCCTCCGCCCCCCGGCGAGCCCGCCGGGCCGACCAGCGTCGCCCCAACAATCGAGATACCCGCCCACGTCGGCACCGGATTGTCCGGGTGGCGGGTCAGTGTGGCCGGATCGGCGATCGTAAGCGTCAGGCTCGCGAGCGTCCGCGACGTATCCAGGTCCACGCTGGTCCAGAACATGTAACCGTCATATTCGAAGGCGGAGTCGATGGTGGTTGGCGCAGAGTACAGCACGGAAACAAGACTGTGGGGAACTCCGCCATACTCTGTAACGTGCTCCGGCCGCTCGTAAGACCACTCGGCCGTGTTGGTCCCCATGATGAAATCAAACGTGGTCGGCGATCCCCCTTCCTCGTATTCCACCGTCAGTGTGCCGATCTCCTCGCCGTTGTTGAGGTCCGGCACCCAGGCACACGCCTCAGCCATATAGATCCGTTCCACGTACTGAAGGCCCAGCTCGCGCAGATCGACGCTGACGCTGCTCGGGCGGTTGGCCGCGGGCGCGTCCGGCGTGTTGGTGTTCAGCACGCCCACGATCCCGTAGTCGATGCCGTTGTAGGTCTCCGTAGGAGACACGGCGTTCCCGGCGGAATCGATGGGGACCTGCAGCTCCGTACCCACGGGAATGCCGCCGCCCTGCTCGGCCGAACAGGTGAGTTCGGAGCCGTTCCAAGTGGCGGTGGCCGTGTATTCGGCCTCCTCCACCGTCGGGCAGGTTGCGGTGTCCAGGACGGCTCCGTTCCGGCCCGCCCGCAGGGTGATGGAGTCACCGATTTCCACGCCGCCGGCCGTTGCCGAGCGGCTCCCGCCCGGGCTGATGCGGTTGGATATATCGAAATCCTCGCCCGGCAACAGAATATGGATATTCTCGATGTCGGTATTGTTCAGGTCGAACGTAGCGTCCACGTCCCCCCCGCTGCCTCCGCCGAACGTCAGGCTGAACTCACTGAGCGTGATCACACCGTCGAAGTCGGCCGTGACCTCGATACACAGGGTCACGTCGTTTGTCGCGATCACGTCGAGGGCCTGCCGCGACAACTCGTACGTTTCATTCGCGATGGAAGCGACCCCCGCGGTGGCATTCAAGGTGTACTCGGCCAGAAACGTGGCGGACTCGCACAAGGCTGCAGAAGTGCCGGACGCGATCGAGAACCGGATGGTCGCCGTCCCGTACGGCAGGGCCTGCTGCCGGACGATCTCCTTGGCGTTCAACATCTGGGCCACGCCGACGTCCGCGTTCATCAAGCGCATCTGTCCGCTCGGGGCCGCCTGCGGCGGGTTCTGCTCAAACAGGCGAATGCCCGCCGCCTGCTGAACGGTCCGGCCGGCCTGGACCGTGATAACGCCGGCATCGCCGAACGAGATGGTAAAGGTCCGGCCCAGGATCGTGAAGCTGACGAACGCACCACGACCGGGTATCTGCCCGACGTTGATGGCGCAACCGACGAGAATCACGACCATAAGCACCGACGTGAAACCGATCGCCACTTTGGATTGCCGCGACATGTGCTTATCCTCCTTCGGAATGTGCGACGTGCCGGATGGATGAAGCGCAGAGACAGGGCGAAGCCTCGCCCGGAGCGGTCCGCCACGCGACCCGCGCCAGCGCCTTCCCCCGCGCCGATTGCGCAAAGCACGCATTCAGGAAGTGCGGCCGCTCGTCGCCATTCCCCTCATCCATCCCCTGCCGATGCGGCCTGGCGGCTCCGCGGACCGCATCGGCGGGCATTACTGCCTGCTCTTCATCATACGGGACCGGGGGTTTTCCTGCAATCGCCCACCTCACAAGGAGTTCGGGGCGTACCTTCATACGAGTAGCTGGACAGCCAAGGGCCGCGTCGTCGCCCGAACGCCGGCCGGAGCCTCAGCTTACCTTGGCCACCACCAGCGTCAGGTCGTCGATCTTGTCGGCCAAGCCGACAAAACGGCGGACGTCCCAGAGGAGCTGCTTGGCCATGCCCGCGGCGTCCAGATCCCGGTGCCGGCGCGCCGACTCAATCAACCGGTCGCGTCCGAAGGGCTCGTCGCCAAAGTTCATGGCTTCGGTCACGCCGTCTGTCACCATGACAATGACGTCCCCGCTCTGCAGGCCGACAATGTCGGTCTGGTAGACTTCCGCGGGATCGATCCCCAAAGCCATGCCTCCGCTGCGCAGTCGAAGCACCTGGTCCGCTCGCAGAAGCAACGGCGGTTCGTGCCCGGCGTTGGAATACGTCAACTGAGACCCATCCGGCGCGAACACGCCATAGAACAGCGTGACAAACTCATTGACCAGGGTGTCCCGGCACAGGCCGCGGTTGACCTTTTCCATGATATCCTTGATGTGATACGTGTCGTGTGCGTGCGCCCGCAACCCCGTCCGGACCGATGCCATCAGCAGCGCCGCGGGAATGCCCTTGCCCACCACGTCCGCGATGCACACGCCCAGAGTACCGTAGGGCAGTTCGACGAAGTCATAGAAGTCGCCCCCCACCTCCAGCCGCGGATCGTAGACGGCCCCGAAGGAGATCCGCGAGTGCCGCGGCAGCGGCGAGATCATTCGCCGCTGAATCTCCGCCGCATACGTGAGCTGCCGGGCGTACCGCTCGTTGGCCAGGCGCTGCTCATACAGTCGCGAATGCGTCACCGCCGCCGCAATCTGCGACCCGATCGCCCGCAGCAGGGTCGTTTCGAGCCCCGAGAAACGCTGTCGCCGACCGCTGTAGATGCGCAGCACGCCCACCACCTCGCCCCGATACGACATCGGCGCGCAGAGGCCGCTCACCAGGCCCTCGCGCCGGGCTGCCTCCGGATACCGGAAGCGCGGGTCCGTCGTGGCATCTTCGATGTAGACCGTCTCTCCGCGAAACGCCGCCTGGTCGATCGGGTTCTCCTCAAGCGTCACCGCGCCCTTCGCCAGGTACTCGCGCGACAGGTTGTGCGACGCATACAGAACCAACTCGCCCCGGTCCTGGTCCACCAGGCGGATGGTGGCAGCCTTGACCCGCATCACCTCCGCCACCCGCGCCGCAGCCGCCGCCATCGCGTCCTTGAGCCGGGCGTCCCCCGACAGCATCTGCGTCACGTCGCAAACCGTGCTCAGCTCCTCCAGGCGACGGCGAACCTCGAATCGCTGCTCGCACAGCGTCGCAATCACCCGGGCCAGCACGGACGGCAACCGAGCCGTGGATTCCAGCCGATCCTCCACGCCCCGCCGGACGGCCTCGCGCAGCGTGTCGAGCGTCAGCGCGTGCCGCTCTGCAACCGCCCGAAGCTCTTCCTCCGGAACGGTGTCTTCCGGAGCATTACCCGCCACAACTACGCCCAGCCGACATCCCAGTGCCTGGATGGGGGCGGCGAAGTGCCGCATCCCCCCTTCCGCGGCCGCAAGGGCCTCCCCCGTTTTTGCCACCCGAGCCGACAGGGCCACCGCACTGCGCGCACAGGCACCACAGCCGTCTCGCCCGTCTTCACGCCGCTCACAAGCCGGCGCGGCGCAGGACGGCGTTGTAATCAACTCGCCAGAGGCATCGCAGATCTGGATCGAAAGGCGGCCCAGCGACGCAAAACTGTCCTGCAACTCCTGCAGCAGCCCGAGGTCCACAAAATCCACCAGGCGAAACGCGTCCCTGCCTCCCGGATCTGACGCCGGGCAATCATCACGACGAATTCCTGGCTCGGGTGCGGTCAATTCCGGTCCTCTCCGGGGTTGGCGCGGCCAGAACTCATGCCGGCAACGCCGTAATACGTAGTCACGTAACTCACGATAGCCGTGTAGGTTGCGAAGCACAAGCCCGACCCGTCGGCCCGATCACCTCCACCTGAAGTGGCCAGACGCCAAGGCCCGGGATTCACGCTTCCAACCCGGCCCGATCGGGCCGGCCGTACCACTTCTCGTCCAGCAGGGGGGGCTGATAGCCGGCGATGTGATGCAGCGCGTCAGCCGGGGTGGCCGCCACGTGGTAGAGCTTCCGATACACGGGTTTGGCGAATCGCAGGGAATACATCCGCTCGAACACCTCCAGCAGCCCGTCATAGAAGCCGGCCGTGTTCAGCAGCACCATGGCCTTCGAGTGGAACGAGAGCTGCTTGAGCGTCACAATCTCGACCAGCTCCTCCAGCGTGCCAAACCCGCCCGGCAATGCGATGAACGCATCCGCCCGAGCCTCCATCGTCGCCTTGCGCTCCCGCAAATCACGTGTGATGATCATTTCGTCGGCGCCGGCATACGCCAGGCCCTTGTCGGCCAGGGTCCGCGGGATCACCCCCACCACCCGGCCACCTTCTGCATGAACAGCCTCGGCCAGAGCGCCCATCAGCCCGACGTTCCCCCCGCCGTAAACGAGCGACCAGCCCCGGGCGGCAAGCTGCCGGCCCAACTCGGCGGCCGCCTCAAAGTACATGCGGTCAATCGCGTCGCTCGACGAACAATACACGCAAATGGTCTTGGACATACTCACTCCAGCCGGAAGTCCAGATTTCAGCCACCCGTCAGACGGCCTCCCCCTGGGCCGCCCGCGGATTGCCAAAGGGGGCATAGGAATACCGGCCTGGCGGCATCCTGTCCAACCGGCTCACCAACCCCACCTATTGAGCATGGCGGGCGGACGCGTACAGTGGCCCGCATGACGATCCATGCGGTGGTCGCAGGAGCCCTGGGCACGGTGCTGGTGACCGGTCTGGTCGCACTGGCCGTTCGCTGGTGCGGCCGGCCCATGCTGCCGCAATTGGCGTTCTGGTGCGATCTGAACTGGATTGTCTCGCGCGTCTGGTACCGCCTCCGGCGTGAGGGGCCCTGCACGGTGCCGGCCTCCGGCCCGGTTGTCATCGTGGCGAATCACACGTGCGCTGCCGACCCGCTCATGATCATTGCCGCCTGCCCATCCCGCGTGCCGGCCTTCCTGGTCGCCCGTGAGTTCTCCGCCCTGCCGCTGTTCCGGAGGGCAACCGACCTGATCCATTGCATCCCCGTGCGGCGGGATGGTCAGGACGTGGAGGCGACGAAGGCAGCGATTCGCCGACTGCGGGCCGGTGGCGCCCTGGCCGTCTTCATCGAAGGCCGTATTCCCCCCCGCGGTCAGACGCTCCCGCCCAAGGAGGGCCCCGCCCTGATCGCCTTGCGCACCGGGGCCGCCGTCATCCCCGTTCACATCCGCGGGACGAAGTACTCCGACAGTGTTGCCTGGTCGTTCTTTCAGCGGCACCGCACCCGCGTCCGGTTCGGCCCGCCCGTGGACCTTTCCGACCTGGCCGGCACCCGCCACCGCTTTGCCGTCCGCGAAGCCACCCACCGAATCCAGGCCGCCATCCGATCCCTCGCCCCACCGTCCTGAGCGATGCGCCGGGGCGCACCGCATCCGCCCGTCCCCCGGACCCCGACCCCGGGCCCCCATCTTCTCAGTTCTGGGTTTTTCCCCTATAACTTCCGCCCATGTCGACCAAAACCACCATCGATCGGCTTTGTGAGCACGTCGGCCAGAGCGTCACCCTGCAGGGATGGGTCCACAAGACCCGCAGCAGCGGGAAGATCGCGTTTGTCATCGTTCGCGACGGCACCGGCCTGTGCCAGTGCGTCATTGAAAAGAACGAGCAGACCGGGCCGTTTTTTGAAACCGCCACTCACCTGACCCAGGAGTCCGCCCTGGAGATCACTGGCACGGTCCGGGCCGACGAACGGGCGGTGGGCGGGCACGAGCTGGACACCACCGGGCTGGCTGTCGTCCATGCCGCGCAGGAGTACCCCATCACCCCCAAGCCGCACGGCATCGACTTTTTGCTGAAGCACCGGCACCTCTGGTTCCGGTCCGAGCGGCAGTACCGCATCCTTCGCATCCGCCACACGCTGGTGAACGCGATTCGCAGTTTCTTCAACGACAACGGTTACGTGCTGATCGACACGCCGATCTTCTCGCCGTCGGCCGGCGAGGGCACGTCCACGCTGTTCGCGGTGGACTACTTCGGCGAGCCGGTCTACCTGGCACAGACCGGGCAGCTCTACGTGGAGGCCGCCTGCCTGGCCCACCGTAAGGTGTACTGCTTCGGCCCGACCTTCCGGGCGGAGAAATCCAAGACCCGCCGGCATCTCACCGAGTTCTGGATGGTCGAGCCGGAGATCGCGTACGCGTACCTGGACGATGTGATCGCCGTGGCCGAGGATTTCATCTGCAGCGTGGTTCAGCGCGTGCTGTCGCAGCACCGGGCCGACCTTGTGGAGCTTGGCCGGGATCTTGCCTCGCTGGAGGCCATCCGCAAACCGTTCTTCCGGCTCACGTACGACGAGGTCGTCGAAATTCTGCACGGCCCCAAGGCCCGCGAGCTGCTCGAGGCCGACCTGACCCAGAAGAACGCTCGCATCGCCGAGTTGACCGCTCAGATCGAGCAGCTCACCGAAACGCAGAAGACCGCGAAGAAGAAGTGGCAGCAGGAGAAGGCGGCCCAGGACATCCAGACCGCCCGGGAGGAACGTGCCGAGTTGGAGGAGCAGGTGGCCAACATCCCGCACCACATCGAGCTGGCCGCCAACTTCCAGTGGGGCAGCGACCTCGGCGGCTCCGACGAGACGATCATCTCCCGGCTGCACGATCGGCCTGTCTTCGTGACGCACTACCCCAAGGAGGTCAAGGCCTTTTACATGCGGATCGACCGCACGAACCCCAAGCGAGTGGAGAACTTTGACATGCTCGCCCCCGAGGGGTTCGGCGAGGTGATCGGTGGCTCCGCCCGCGAGGAGGACTACGATCGACTGCTCGAGCGCATCCGCGAAGACGGCCTGCCGCAGGAGCCGTACGAGTGGTACCTGGACCTGCGCCGCTACGGCAGCGTCCCGCACGGCGGCTTCGGCCTGGGCGTGGAGCGCACGCTTGCCTGGCTCTGCGGGCTCAAGCACATCCGGGAGACGATCCCGTACCCACGGATGATGGGGAAGATTTATCCGTAGGCACGTAGGCACGAAGGCACGGAGGCACGAAGGGGAATGGGGAGGGCGTTAGCGCACCCCCCTGTGTGGGAGCGGGGTTCTGTGTGTTGGACCGGCCCCGCGCGCGGGGCGGG